>NZ_JAAHFV010000617.1:0-1946 GCF_010672755.1 Moorena sp. SIO1F2 | reverse complement strand
AATCGGGGTGGTATTTTTTATCTACTCTCAAGCCCAGAAAAAAATGACCGAACCGAAACCATCTAACTACGAACTTTGTCGTAACGAGGAGATAAATCAACCTAGCTATTATCCCGTAAATCAGACCCTATCATCAAGTCTTTATCAACCCGTTAGTGAGTGGATTGGACGACTGATCGAGCTGCCAAAGGAGGAACGAACAACGGATGATTTGGTACTCTTTGAAGTCTACCATACTGCTCCTGAGTATCAGCATTTGGTAGGACAGATTGTGACCTTAGGATGGAGTAAGGATGCTCCAGGGATCCAAGACTATGTGAAGCGAGTTACCACAGATATTAATTTTAATCAAGCCACGATAGATAGCATCACAGGCGGCACTATCCATCCGGTTCGATTAAATAATCTCAATCAAGTAGGTCCCCTGGAATCGTTGGCTGCAGCCAGACCTGACGATAATGTGATTGTCATGGTAAACAATCCAGTTGTGACTGAGTCAGAAACAAGGACATCTTTGACTATTGCCGAAGACCCAGTGCAAATTACCGGTCGCTTCTATGGCTTGGTTACCATTATTAAGCGGGAGACACTTGAAAGCGATCGCTTTGAAGTGTCTCACTTTAATAAAGACTCAAAACAATTTGATGGACCTCAAGAAATTATTCGTATTCCTCAAGTGGTGGCTGACCGGTTTGGCATCCCTAGATCTACCAATTCCCAGATTGAAGACTCTCCTCTAAATAGCGCTGGTTGGTATATTTATGGTGCTCAGGATCCTGACGGCATTTTTGTTACCCAAGGGATTGAACCTAGGGCTTTGATGATGCTAGAGCCAGATCAAGTAATTTTGGGAGTTGAGGAAGGGGTAACTTACATTAAGGAAAAAAATTGGGAAAATACCGAACAGCAAAAAGGTACTGGCAACACAGTTCTGCTGGATCCTTTAGCTGAAGAAGCAGAGGCGGCGATATCCCGTTGGCAAGAAGGAGACCGGGGAATTGTCATCCATCTTTTTGGGGGAATTGGTGGTAATAAAAAAGATGAACGTGCCCTTTTTAATATGGTAAGCGGTCACTTTGCCTATGGTATTGCTCATGTAGTGCGTGACCCATTAAGCGATGAATTACGCTTTGATATAGAGTACGATCAAGTTTATGCTAGTAACCCCGATGGCATTGTTTCAGGGTCAATCAAATGGCCGAACTATATGGGAAATTTGCAGCGGGGTTGGTTAGGCAATCGACCTGTTTCTGATGTGATTGTTAAATTGGATGCAGTCACCCAAGACTACGAGTTCGGTGATATTAAACTATCACCCTTGGACGAATTGAAGCATCAGTTACAAGTAATGATGGCTCGCTACCGCACGGGGGATGGTGACGGTGCAGCATTGGTTTCACCAGCAGAGTCCTGTGTACAAGACTCCAATCAAGGGCTGTATGTAGCCATCCAACAGATAGAAGATGAAGTGAATGCCAATCCTGAAATTCAAGAGTGGTTGAAAAGTCATCCAGATCATCCCCAAACTCAACGATTTCAACAATTATCCGAGTTGGGACAAGCACTAGAAAAACAACTGACTCCCTTAGGAATTGTTCGTAGTGACTGGAAGGAAAATGCTGAAACCTTGGTGGGAGTTGCTACCAGTGACAATCCCATTATCCCGATCATTAGAGGACTTACTAGCTGGCGCACTATACTACCACGACGTGGTCATGACGAAATCGCTAATCTTTTGTTAAACCATGGTGCTAAACTTTGGGTTATCCGCACTAATCAAGTGGGAGGATTCGATCCTGATATTATTCCCTATGCTCCGACTACGTTATTTTAGAATGAAGAATGGAGAATGAAGAATGAAGAATGAAGAATGGATAATGAAGAATGGATAATGAAGAAGGGAAAATGGAGAATGAAGAATGAAGAAGGGAAAATGGAGAATGAAG
>NZ_JAAHFV010000616.1:0-1955 GCF_010672755.1 Moorena sp. SIO1F2 | reverse complement strand
AAGAATACAACATTCTTATAGAGATGCTCCTAGGGACATAAAAGGAGTCAATCGAGTTAAAAAAATCACCTGGGATAATGGATGCCAGATGGCTTTAGTCGTCCATGTGGCTAGAGAAACTAATAATGAAGTAGATATTCTACTACAGCTATATGCTATTAGTAATCACAACTATTTACCAGAAAATACCAAGATGATTTTACTTGATGACTCAGGTGAAACTTTGATAGAAGCACAATCAAAACTTGGTGATATTGGCATACAGCTAAATTTTAGTGCTGATTATGGAGAAAAATTTAGGGTTAAAATAGACTATAATAATTCAAGTTTTATGGTTGGTTTTCTGGTTTAAGAAGTTTTCATATCATTATACTCATAAAATGGGTAAATTAGTTGTCATAAATCTAGGAGAAGGAAACCTTGAAAATGGTTGTTCAGTTACTGTAAAAATTGGAGATAATCACGCTATTCCATCAACAGAAATACTAGGGAAATTGCCTCCAGCACCAGAATTAGCAAAACTCCATAAGCTCTGGCATTTAAGGTATAGAGACTCCCTACAGTATTTTGTACGTGCTATTAAGATACAACGACAGCTAAACACCTCTATAATTGGTATCGATGAGTTTCGCCAATTATCCAATAACTTTAAAAAAAGTCTCAATAGTTGGCTTAATGATCAAGGTTTTACTGTCATCAAAGAAACATTTTTAAAAAAATTAAGTCCTTCTGAAGAAATTCGCGTACTTATCCAAGTTGAAGATATTCAGTTACGACGAATCCCCTGGCATCTGTGGGACATTTTTGATTATTACCAGAAGGCTGAGTTTGCTTTATGGGACTTAACCCATGATAGAGTTGAGCGCACCGTCTCGTCTATTATCAAGGATAGGGTGAGAATTGTAGCTGTTCTGGGAAGCAGTTACGGAATTAATCTTGGAAAAGACCGAGAATTACTAGAACATTTACCTAATACAGAAATTACGTTTCTGATTGAGCCGTCACGCCTGGAATTAAATAGAAAACTATGGGACGATAAAGGCTGGGATATCCTATTTTTTTCTGGGCATAGTTACAGCCAAGGAGATGGCAAGAGCGGCTATATTTATACTAACCAAACAGATAGCTTGAAAATTAGTGAGTTAAAAAATGCTTTCAAAGCCTCAATTGAACGGGGATTAAAAATAGCTATTTTTAACTCTTGTGATGGTCTAGGTTTAGCACAAAGTTTAGCTGAATTGCAGATCCCGCAAGTTCTTGTGATGCGAGAGCTAGTAACTGATCGAGTTGCTCAGAAGTTTTTAAAGGAATTTTTCAATTCATTTTTAAGGGGAAAATCGTTATATATTGCAGTAAGGGAAGCACGGGAACAACTGCAAGGATTAGAGAATGATTTTCCCTGTGCTAGTTGGTTGCCAGTTTTGTTTCAGAATCCAGCAGAATTGCCTCCCACTTGGAATGATCTTGCTCCAATTAGCTTTATCACTCAGCAGCAAGCCAACAACGAAGACCTGATTTTATATCAAAAAAGACTAGAAGCTTGGAATCAGTGGAGGGCAAGAAACACTGAGTTAGTTCCAGACCTAATCAAAATAAATTTAACTGGAGCCAATCTTAGGAGAGCTAATCTTAGTAACGTTAATCTTAGTAAAGCCAATCTGACTGGAGCTAATCTCAGTCACGCTGATCTTAGTAATGTTATTCTTAGTGGAGCCAATCTAACTGGAGCTAATCTCAGTCACGCTAATCTCAGTGAAGCCGATCTGGTTGAAGCTAATCTAACGGCAGTTCAAGCATTGAATACTAACTTTAAAAAAGCCTTCTTGACTGGGGCTTGTATACAAAACTGGAATATCAATCGTGCAACAAATCTTGATGGGATAATTTGTTATTATGTTTATCTACGAGATTCTAAACAAGAGCGCCGTCCCCATAGCAAAGTTACCGCTATGGGA
>NZ_JAAHFV010000615.1:0-1957 GCF_010672755.1 Moorena sp. SIO1F2 | reverse complement strand
TCTGTGGATAGTTTTGCATTAATTTATACAAATTTATCAACTAATGATCCACAGTAATTGTAAAGTGTTCTAGTCTCAAAGAAACTCTAAGAAAAAGCCATCCTCCCTGCATATGTTTCAGCATTGCCTAATCTGCACCGATTTCTCTGACGGTTTATATCGGCTAGTAGAGTTTGTCCCCAGTTTAGCGGCTGGTGGGCTTAAGAAAATCATCTTCTGCCACTTTGTTGCGCTTTGGGAAGAGGGAGAAATACCTCGTATTGATGAAGAAGGAATAGAACAAGCTCGCCGCCGCTTTGAAAACGGTTTGACCAATATACCTGAAGGGGTAGAGGTTCACATCGAAGTGACCTCAGGTCGTCCTAGTGACAGTATTCCTAAAATCGCCAAACGTTACCATGCTGATGTCATCCTGATTGGCACGCCAGTGCGCAGCTTATTACAAGAAAAGCTTTTCGGTAGCACTACAGCAACCTTGAGCAAGGAATGTAGTACACCATTGCTAATGCTGCGACCACAACTGATTTCAGCTTACACCTGCGAAGAACTCGATCTACGCTGCCAACATCTATTCCGGTATTTGCTAATTCCCTATGACGGCACTACAGCGTCTCAATCTGTCGTGGAAAGGGTCAAAGAGTATGCTAAACAAGCACCAGATGACTCACTAAAGCAGTGTATGCTGTTGTGGGTAGTCAGTGAAGGGGGGCGCAAAGAATTATCTAAAGAGCCTCAGTTACAAAAAGCTCAAGACAAGCTAGAACCAGTAAAAGCAGAGTTAGAACAGCTGGGCTTACAGGTCAATACGGACGTGCGAGTGGGCAATCCCCGTGAAGAGATTTTAGACACAGCCTTAGAATATGATATTACTGCGATCGCAATCTCTTCCGATCACAAAGGGAAATTCTTAGATTGGTCAGTCCGTAGCTTAGCCGGTGATTTAATGCGCAGCAGCTGGCACCCTGTTCTATTCTTGCCACCACGAAGCTAGGAATCGAGAGTATGGGGTTTTATCGGAAGTTCTAATAAAATAAAGCCATTCCACTTTGGTAGTGAATAATAAATCCAACATATGATCACAAAGATTAGTGGTTGGCGAAAATTACTAGTGGTGTGCATCTCTGTGGCGCTAGCGTTTACAGCTTTTCCTGCGCCATCTTATGCTACTAGTCCTGCGATCGCTCAATTTACCCCATCGTCTCGTTTAGAAAACATCTCATTTGAGAACCAAGCAAAATTTCAACTTGCTGTGGCTACAGACAATTGCCGCAAAGTGGTCACTAGAGGCAGTGATCTCAATGTCCGCAGTGGACCCGGTAGCAATTACCGGATTATCGGTTTAGTCAAAAACGGGTCTGAGGTTACCCTTGAGCAAATAGTAAACCAAGACTGGGCAAAAATTTCTTCTCCCTTGTCAGGTTATATTTCTCAGCGGTATCTCCAATCCTGTCCACCACCACCTAAGCAGGAATGTCGAATAGTTTCTACCAATACTGGCAGGGGTCTGAATGTACGTCAGAGTCCTGGTGGTAAGATTATTGGTGACTTGGACAATGGCGCTCAAATCACTATCGTCAATAGCAGTACTAATGGTTGGGTACAGGTTGTCTCTCCCCAAAAGGGTTATGTTTCCGACCGGTATCTTAAACCTTGTCCACCACCTCCTCCCAAAGAAGAATGTCGTCTAGTATCGACTAATGGTAACCCGCTAAATGTGCGTGCGACCCCTGGTGGTACGATTGTCGGTGTTGTAGAAAATGGTACTACAATCACTATCAAGGGTACTAGTAGTGATGGTTGGGTACCGATGGTTTCTCCCCAGAAAGGTTATGTCTCGGTGGTTAATTGGGTATTCGAAGCTATACTGTGGTAATAAACCTGCATCGTACCGCCCCCTCCCCCAGCACCACCAGCACCCCCAGGTCCGCCGTTGCCGCCAGTCCCTCCAATTCCCATG
>NZ_JAAHFV010000614.1:0-1967 GCF_010672755.1 Moorena sp. SIO1F2 | reverse complement strand
GCCAACTATTCTACTCCCGACTCCCGACTCCCTACTCCCTACTCCCTACTCCCTACTCCCTACTCCCTACTCCCTACTCCCTACTCCCTACTCCCTACTCCCTACTCCCGATTACTCTTGCGTCAAACGGGTCATAACCTTATTGGACCGTTCCACAAACGCCTTCATGCCTTCGGCATCAAAGCCTTTCTGGGCCATCAGTGCCAGGTCATAGACATGCTGACAAATCATGCTAGCCAATTCCGCTGAGGGAGACTGACCGCCACTCTGAATAATACTGCTTTGACTGAGGTTGACTAGATTCTGAATCAGTGGGTGGGTGGTATTGACCACTAAAATATGTTCCTCTGGGAACTGCACTGACTCCTGCTGCATCATGGCAGTCATTTCCTGTAGACGGCGCATTGCTTCCGGTAACAATACCATTGCCGGTGGGGTGCCTTGGGGGTCATCAGACTTGAGGGCTTGAGTCCGGACATTGACCTTAGGCTTATTAATCGCTTGCTCGAACAGTTCCTTAATCAGGTCAGAACGGGTTTTGTTGGTCTTCGGGTCAACAATCTCTTTTTCCTGCTCCTTATCAACAAGGGTATCATCCAAGTCCGAATCGACCCGAGAGAACTTAGCCTCTGTATATTCCCGTTCCAAGAAGCTAATGTAGTGGGTGTCGATAAAGGAGTCCATAAATAGGACTTCTAACCCTTGATTTTTGTGCAGTTCTACATAAGTGGCTTGGCTAGCCTCATCAGTGCAATAGAATACCCGATTTTCGTGATTTTCTTTATTGCGCTCTAGATACTCTTTGATGGTAGTGTAGGGTTGAGAAGAGGAAGACTTGTCCTTTTCTGTGCCAGCATCTGGAGTGACATCCTCCCAAGCATCCCCCTCTTGGGATTGCACTTCTACCTTAGGGGTGTCAGTAGGGGTATCAGTGGTTGGAGCTTCGGAACTTTCCACCGGTTGATAGGTGGTGCGGAAGATCACAATATCTTCTACTTGTTTCTTAAACTTATCGCTATTGATGCAGCCAAACTTAACGAATGTACCCACATCTTGCCAGGAACGGATGTACTTATCCCGCTCATCTTGATACTGTTGCTTTAAGCGATCGCCAACTTTCTTAGCAATAAAGTCACCAATCCGAGCCACTGTCCTGTCCTTGGTCAGAGCAGAACGGGAAACATTCAGGGGAATATCAGGACTATCAATCACCCCTCGCAGTGGCATCAGGAAGTTAGGAATTACTTCCTCACAGTTGTCACTCACAAACACTTGATTACAGAAAAGCTTGATTTGCCCCTTAGTCACATCCACGTCTGGCTTTAGCTTAGGGAAATAGAGAATGCCATCAAGCAAGAAAGGATAATCTGTGTTTAGATGTACCCACAGCAAGGGTTCATCTTGGAACGGGTAAAGATAGCGATAGAATTCTAGATAGTCTTCTTTGGTCAGGTCTCTTGAAGATTTCTTCCACAGTGCCTCATGCTTGTTGATCACCTCATCTTCCAGCTTGATGGGCACTGCCATGAAATCACAGTAGGATTTGACTAGCTGACGAATCCGTGAGGGTTCTAGGTACTCCTGTTCCTCCTCTTGCATGGTCAGGGTAACGGTAGTACCCCGTTCGGTGCGCTCAGAATCCGATAGTTCAAAGGCTGGAGAACCATCACAGGCCCAATGAACCGCTGAAGCTCCTGATTGATAAGACAGGGTATCAATTTCCACCTTCTGAGCCACCATGAAAGCAGAATAGAAACCCAATCCGAAGTGACCGATAATCTGTTGGTCAGCTTCCTTTTGGTACTGCTGGATAAATTCTTCAGCGCTAGAAAAAGCAACTTGATTAATATACTTTTTCACCTCATCGGCAGTCATCCCAATGCCGTTATCTGAGATGGAGAGAGTTTTCTTATCCTTATCAATGGTAATTTTAATTTCCGGGTCTCCCACATCCCCGTCAATCTCCA
>NZ_JAAHFV010000613.1:0-1992 GCF_010672755.1 Moorena sp. SIO1F2 | reverse complement strand
CATGTCATAAAAATGCTGATTACTTTTTTATAAGGGAGTAGGGAGTAGGGAGTAGGGGAGTAGGGAGTAGGGAGTAGGGAGTAGGGAGTAGGGAGTAGGGAGTAGGGAGTAGGGAGTAGGGAGTAGAAAATTGAATCTACCTCATAAGTATGATCAACATAACTATGATTAACGCTATACTCGATTTTATTCATTGTTTCATTCAAGCTTATTAATTAATAAGCTTGGATTCCAAGTTTACCATTGACAATTAACAAGCAAGCCATCCAAACTAACCAATTAATAATCCCTACTCCCCAATTAAGTCAATCACTGCATTCAACAACGAATCATCATGAAAACTACTCTTGGTTAGATAATAATCTGCTCCAGCTTGCAAACCTTGAATACGGTCTTGTTCCCGGTCTTTATAGGAAATAATAATCACAGGGATTGATTTTAATTTATAATGGCTTTTAATATGGCTGACTAGCTCAATGCCGTTCATGCGGGGCATATCAATATCACTGATCACTAAATCATAAGGGTTGGTGCGAACAGCGTTCCAACCATCCATGCCATTAACAGCTATTTCCACCTCATAACCTTGGTTTTCCAGTAACTTACGTTCCATTTGCCGCACGGTAATGGAATCATCAACTACTAGAATTCGTTTTGGCTGTTGGATATCAGTATCATCATTACCACTGACTTGGTTCAACTGGCGGTTATTGAGTAGATTATCAATGGAGCGCACTAAATCTGACACATCCACAATTAGAATCGGGGAACCGTCTCCCATCAAAGCAGCAGCATTGATATCCTGAACTTTGCCCAGCCTCGGATCTAATGGTCGAACCACCAAATCCCGTTCACCTAAAAATTTATCAACTACTAATCCAAAACGGTTCGATTGGTCACTGATGATCACGACTGGTAGGGTTTCAGATTTGATATAAGAGTCATCTAACTCCAACACTTGATGGGCAGCTACCAGTCCAATATTTTCATCATTAAGGGTAAAATATTGCCGGTTTTATACTACAAAAATTTCATTTTTATCTACCATGACAATTTTGTCAATTCGTGCTAACGGGAACGCATAAGGTTCACCATATATATCCACTAATAGGGTACGAATAACTGATAGAGTCAGAGGCAATTGGAAGTGGAAACTGGTTCCTTGCCCTAGCTTAGAGGTAGCTCGCAGGGTGCCACCTACCTCTTGTGCCATACTCTTGGCAATATCTAAACCAACGCCACGACCAGAAATTTCGGTTACCTGCTTAGCAGTAGAAAATCCCGGCAAAAATAGAAACTCCATCAGCTCATGTTCAGCTAGCTGGCTTGCCATCTCTGGGGTGATCATTTTTTTGCGGACAATTTTTTCCCGCAATTTCTCTGGATCTATGCCTTTGCCATCGTCAGCAACAGTAATCGATAACATCCCACCACGATGAACGGCTTCCAGTCGCACTGTGCCTTGGGCTGGTTTCCCCATTGCTACACGCTCTTGGGGAGGTTCAATACCATGGTCTACAGAGTTACGCAAAATATGAGTCAGTGGTGCTTCTAGTTTCTGTAAAATATCTCGATCTACTGCCGTAGATTTGCCGGTAATTTCTAATTTAACTTGTTTATTCAGCTTTCTGGCTATATCCCGAATCATCCGAGGAAAACTCTGTACCCCATCAGCAAAAGGACGCATATGAGACGCAATCACTTCTCGGTAAAGACGATCCGAAAGATTAGCAGTGCGACGAGCATACAGTTCCAGTTCACTCATGCGATCGCCCAAAATTTCCCGACATTCCTGTTCCTTTTGTCGAGCAACTTTCAGATATTCCTCCCCCACTTGATTGACCTGGGATATTGCTAAAGAATTCGGCTTTGTTGCATAAAGAGTATGAGTTGAGTGAGATAATCTATAGAGAGAAAAATAGAGCTTCCCCTTAGCCATGACAGAAGCAACCGCCAAGACCAAATATAAGATATTGAATTGGAGTAAGTACA
>NZ_JAAHFV010000612.1:0-1995 GCF_010672755.1 Moorena sp. SIO1F2 | reverse complement strand
TGTAGTTGCAGATGAAATGCATACGAGAATTCGCAGACCTCAAGTTTAATCCCCCTCTCCCAAGCAGCTTGTAAGGTGGGCAAAGACAGTTTGGTTCCAATGAGTATTAATGATTAGACTACTTTGCCCACCCTACTTTAACCATTAATATCTTACCAAGACAATTATGAAAACCATCCTAAATTTAGTCACCGTCGGATTACCCAGTTTATTGCTAGCACTGACAGCTACTCCTGCTTTAGCGATCGCATCCGGTGACCATCCCCAAGTCACTATTGCTCCGACCTTGCAAGCCCAAACTCCTCAGGCTACCAGTAAACTTAGTAAACTTAACCAAGGCAGAGCCTATTTCAACAGGGGACAATTTGCCCAAGCAGCGGAAATTTGGAAGCAGCCCAAGATTACGCAACTCGGGGTGACTCTCTCCATCAAGCCTTGAGTTTGAATTATCTATCCTTAGCTTACCAACACCTAAGTCAGTGGGATGTTGCCCAAACTGCTATTGAATCCAGCCTTAAGTTAGTCGAATCAGCTACCAGTAACAATCCTCTGCTGTGGGCGCAAATTCTTAATACCAAAGCCAGACTCCTTTTCCACACTGGACAAAACCAATCTGCCTTAGAAACATTTAAAAAAGCACAAACTTATAATCAAGGTGGAGATAAAATTGGTGCTTTGATTAGCAAAATTAACCAAGCTGAAGCCCTGCAAAGCTTAGGATTTTATAATCGTGCTAAACGTCTACTGGAAGAGATTAATCAACAATTAGCAACTACATAAAATTCTGCCGTTAAAGTAGGAATGCTCAGAAGTTTAGGCATCGCTTTACAAGTGTTGGGGGATGTAAAAGCTAGTAGAGAGGTACTCGAAGAAAGCTTATCTATTGCTCAGGGTCTGGAAGCAACTAACCAATTAGGCATTATCCTGTTGAGTTTAGGCAATACAGCCCTTGATGCTGGAGATAATTCAGTAGCATTAGATTACTTTAAACGGGCATAAAGTGCGAGTACTAATCCAGAATAAAAATTTAAAACTCGCCTCAACCAACTACGCCTTTATGTCCAATTGCCGCCTATACCGAAGCAGTCAAAGACTTGAAAAGCTTGCGCGGTGATTTGGTTTCCATTAATCCAGATATCCAGTTTTACTTCCGAAAAAGCGTTGAACCAGTATACCGAGAACTGGTATAATTCTTGTTAGACGGTAATCCTAGTCAAGAGGATATAAAAAAAGCACGCCAGGTCATTGAGGATTTACAATTAGCAGAACTGGATAACTTTTTCCGGCAAGCTTGTTTAGATGCCAATGTTGCCGAAATTGATCAGATTGACAGGTCAGCAACAGTAATTTACCCGATTATTTTGCCAGAACGTTTAGCTGTGATTGTCTCCGCCCCCGGTAAACCCATTGGCTATTACAGGGGTGAAGCAGGAAATTGAGCAAATTGCTAAAAAGTTGAACCCAGACTCAGTCATGCTCAATCAAGACTTCACTAGCGATAGAGTTTCCCAGGAAATAACCACTAAAACCTCCAATGTGATACACTTAGCTACTCATGGTCAGTTTAGCTCCAAAGCTGAGGAGACGTTTATACTAACCTGGGAAAATAAAATTAATGTCAAAGAATTAGAGCAACTGCTGCGTACTCAAGAATTGTTGGGAGAAGACAAAATTGATTTACTCGTTCTTAGTGCTTGTCAAACTGCTAAAGGGGACGATCAAGCGATGTTAGGGTTAGCGGGTTTTGCGATTAAATCGGGAGCGCGTTCTACCTTAGGGACATTGTGGAAAGTGCGTGATGACTCCACTGCTATATTCATCAACAAGTTTTACGAATACCTAAAACAGCCAGAAATCACCAAAGCAGAAGCTGTCAGAAAAGCCCAACTAGATTTAATTGGGGATAGCAAGTTTAATGAACCTCTGTTTTGGGCACCTTTTATTCTAGTCGGTAATTGGTTGTAAAGGGAATAGGGAGTAGGGAGTAGGGAGTAA
>NZ_JAAHFV010000611.1:0-2007 GCF_010672755.1 Moorena sp. SIO1F2 | reverse complement strand
TTTGTAATTAGGTACATAGATCCCCCCTAACCCCCCTTAAAAAAGGGGGGAATTAGATTGAAAAGTCCCCCTTATTAAGGGGGATAATGGGGGATCTGAATCAGGGATTAACAAAACTGACATGCACCCGTAGGGAGTCGGGAGTCGGGAGTCGGGAGTCGGGAGTCGGGAGTCGGGAGTCGGGAGTAGGTATAATCAAAGTTATAGTTTGAATTTTTTATTCCTGAATAATTAAACTTAACTATGACACTAACAGGACCGCAATATCAACAATTAACGAATGCTTTAATTGATGCTTTCCCATCAAAACAAGAACTTGCTGAATTAGTTTACTTTAAGTTCAGTAAAAATCTAGATTCTATTGCGATGGGAGATGACTTAAAAGAAATTGTATTTAAGTTAATTAAAGCTGCCCAAGCAGAAGGATGGGTTGATAAATTAATTGCAGGTGCCCGTGAATTAAATCCAGGTAACCCAGCTTTATCGGCCTTTGCCGAAGAGTTGAATCTTGCTACTCCTATGCCGCAACCACATTCGGATGCTGGGACGGGCAACAGTAAGCATATCCTCCACCTCTCGGACCTCCACATCACCACCAGTGATCAAGCTACTCTTTGGTCAAACCAACTCGCCCAAGACCTCATCCAAGACCTTGACATCCCTAAGCTTGATGCTCTGATCCTCTCTGGTGATATCGCCAATAAGTCTACTCCTCAAGAATACGAGGCTGCACAACAGTTTCTCGATAACTTCCGCCAAGACTTCCCCCTAGACCCGAAACAAATTGTTCTAGTTCCCGGTAACCATGACCTCAACTGGACACTAGCAGAGGAGGCTTATGAGTTATGCGATCGCACAAAAGACCACGATAAACTCCAAGACGGTCACTACATCAAAGTCACTGATGAGGTGATTCGAGTCCCAGACAAAGCCAAATACCAACAACGCTTTGCCCACTTCAGCCAATTCTATAAAACTATCAAAGATCAACCCTATCCCCTCGACTATGACCAGCAAGCCATTATCGACCATCTCCCAGAGCAAAACTTGCTGATCCTAGGACTAAACTCAGCTTGGGAACTGGATCATCACTTCAAAACCCGTGCTAGTATCCACTCCGGTGCTCTGGCCAACGCCCTGACAAAGATTCGCCGTAACCCAGACTACGATAAGTGCCTGAAAATAGCGGTTTGGCACCATCCCCTCAATAGTGACGGAAGCGATAGGATTACTGACAAAGGCTTCATCGAACGATTGGCCGTTGCTGGATTCCGCTTCTTCCTCCACGGACATATCCATAAAGCCGAAACCAGCCTTTTCCGTTACGACCTCAGCCGAGATGGGCGCAAACTCGACCAGATTTGTGCTGGCACCTTTGGGGCACGGACCGTTGAACTACGATCCGGTTATCCTTGGCAATATAATCTACTGAAAATTAACGATAAACAGCTCACTGTCCACACTCGCCGTCGCGAAGAACCCAATGGTGCTTGGAAACCTGATTCACGGTGGAGTCAAGGTCCGGGAAAAAGTGCTTTGGATTATTATTGTATTGAATTGTAATCAATTTTTGGCCACTATCGCAATTTGACAAATCTATCGTTTAAACTATTGAAGTAACCGTAAATGAATGCTGGACATACCCCTGGCTATCCCATCAAAAAGATAAAGGAAGCACTGTGTAGTGCTTTTACTAGTAAATCTGAGTTAGCAAGTATGCTAGAAAATCAATTCAGGATAAATCTGGAAGATGTTGCTCGTGGTGAAGATTTGAATGAAATTGTTGATAATTTAGTACTAGATTTTGATGGTCAAAAGAGGTTAGGAAAATTAATTGATAAAGCACTTAACGAAAAGCCAGATAATGATGAATTAAAAAAACTCTATTATGAAAAAATTAAAATTTCGTCTAGTTTACTAACCATATTGTTTCCTTTAGAAGACAATATTATCAAAGCATGTTGCATTGCTTTGATAATATTGTCTTCTAAAGGAAACAATATGGTA
>NZ_JAAHFV010000610.1:0-2011 GCF_010672755.1 Moorena sp. SIO1F2 | reverse complement strand
ACAGACATCGAAAGCCTCTATCGAGCCGCTGATGAGGCTATTGAGCGAGGCAAAGCCACTGGTCAAGATTGTGTATTCCCAGCTCAATCCCTAGTTGGAAACATCAGTCAATAGTAATTTTTGAGTAGTAATTTTTCAGTAGTAATTTGTCAGTAGGTGAGTAAAGCTTTCTCTGTCTTACACTAAGCTGATTTTGATCTAAGCACCTAAACAAAATTAATTACATATTCTTGACCAAAATTGTCAAGAAATTTTTTGAGATATTTAAGAAAGCTTTTCCAGTTTTCGTAAGCATCAATTTCAATCCACTCATACTTAATAAATTTCCAGAAAATTTCAATTAAGTTGTACTTAGGTGAGTAAGTAGGTAACCAAAATCTATCTAAATTTTTGGCTTTCCATTATTATAGTTTTTCTAGGATTTTATTGCTCGTGTGTATTGAAGCTTGAGCCATTACTACTACAGTGAGTTTATCTAAATTTTTACTAAAATTATATAAAAATTTAATCACGATTTCACTATCAATTGAGCCCTGATGTATTTCGGAATCTAATTGATTTTTACATCCCATTAATCCGAGAACATTAATTCTTTTGCTTTGGCAACTATTAAGAGTTATTCGTTTTAATTTTTCTTGCCATCCGTAAGGAATATCTGGCTTCAAAGAGAATCCACTTTCATCTAAATATCTTAAGTCAATTTCTCCTTTTTTAGCTTGCTGTTTTAGCTCTTTTAGTCTGGGTATCTTTACGTCTAGCTCCCATTAATCAGGGGTTTTACTCGTTCCTATCTTCATTCTTTTCCATTTCATATTCAACTTTTTTATGGTTCTTTTTATAGTTTCCTTACTTACATCTATTTTCCACTCTTTATTGATTTTATTTTTAACTTTGTTTAGGCTTTTTGGTTCAGATTTTACCCACTCCTTTACTTGTTGCCTTTGCTCCTGATTTAATTTAGGTTTTCTGCCCCTACCTTTTTGATTGTATATTCCTAGGATTTTTTGATCTTCCCATCTAGTTAACCAGTTATATATAGTTTTTCGATTAACTCCAAATAATAAAGTTAATTCCTTGTATTAAAATTTTTTATAACTCAACAATATACATTTAGCTCTGTCTCTCACTTGAGGATATTTACTTTGCCAACTTATTCTTTCTAAAAGTTTTTTAGTCTCGGGATTTAATTCTCTAATGAATCTCATATAAATACCTATTTTGATCGATTTTATCTAATTGTATATTATTATGTCAAAAATAGGTAATTAATTTTGTGCACCTGCTTATTAAACCCAATTGCTACCAGGTAGGACGTGAAAAATGGAACCGATACATTCACATTATTTTCACAATTGGCTCTACTATTTCACAATTGGCTCTACTATAAAGATAGTTTAAAGATTATCGGTGATATTGAACATAAATGTTGAATGATAGTTAAAAACCTATACAAATAGCCTCTAAATTGATAAGATAGAGGCTAAAAAAAATCTTACAATGTTGCTTCAATGAGATCAAATTTTCCACAAATCGTCAAAAGATACCTAGGAAAACTACCTGATGATGATTATCCAGTTCTCATACTAAATCCGGTTGTCATACCCCATTAAAAAAATGCTTAAATAGAAGCTAGCCAATGATAGAAAGTTAAATTTCTAATTTCTTCTTTCATCTCACTCAAAACCTGACAACGTTTTACTAACAATTCTTCGATTTCATCAATCGTCTCAAAACAATTATTTACTAAAGGTTCATCCCCTAATTTCCACAGTCTTTCTGCTGGTTGTAATTCTGGAGAGTATGGGGGCAAAAACTCTAGTTTAATTCCTGAAGTAATTTTTACCTTCTTACTCCGATGCCATCCAGCATTATCTTCTACTAACAACACTTTTTTTTTGGAGAAATGCCCACATCTTCAGCAAATTTTTTAGAGACTAGGTTTAACCATTCTGTATTGACTCTGGGGATTAAATACCATAAAGTTTTTCCAGTCTATGGATTTGTCCAACCT
>NZ_JAAHFV010000061.1:0-24626 GCF_010672755.1 Moorena sp. SIO1F2 | reverse complement strand
ACGCAAGCCTCGACTGCAGTTGCAGCAGAGGTAGCGGCGGAATATGTTATTTGATAATTCTTATGAAGTCTAGTTTTAGCTATTGTCCAATAAGAAGCATGAGAAATTTCTTAATTTATTTAATTGAAAGTGAATAAGATTTCGATTAAATAAATTAAGAAATTTCTCATGCTTCTTATTGGACAATAGCTAAAACTAGACTTCATAAGAATTATCTAAATTGTCTAAAAAAAAAATTACATTACTATAGATGACATAATTATGATTCCATGTCACTATAAAACTCCTTGCTTAATCAAATCTTTACAGTTTTTTTTACGGATTTATTAAAGTCTTCACTTTTATAGCAGTCGCCAGGGCAGGCGCGGACATGACAAAAGTCTCAAACCTAAGTAAGCGCAAGAGTTTGACTTCTGACTTCTGACTTCTGACTTCTGACTTCTGACTTCTGCTATAGAGCTCTCGTTTACATCTTTATATGTTGGATAGAAGAGAAGGAAAACGGCCAAGAGGCAGAGTTCAGTAAGGTAGGAATAAAATAGAGACTTTGCGGCAGTATTCAATCGGGTTTGTGATCAATCCCAGGCTACCGGAATTGATATAATGGGGTGATGTAAGCTATCAGCTAATGTGCTATGAACACGCTACTTGAGGTGCTATCAGCTGATAGCTTACGTTGTTTACTTGAGGTCTGATCAACAGACGTTTCTTGTGGCCTTCTTAAAGGATAATGTGCTACTTCTGAGTAATGGGCTGCTGGACACAGTTGAGCATGCGCAGAGTAGCAGCAGCGGCATAGTTCCGGCGTGCTTCAGAATTGGGGAAGAAAGCGTTACCCCTTTCGTTTAGGGGAGATGCAACTTGGCAGTAGGCAGACATTTCAGAAATCAGAGCGACAGCCCAGTGACCTTCGGTGTCGGAAAATTGTGTGACTGACCCATTAGAAACGAGTACCCCTGGCTGACCTTGGAGGTTTTTGGCAAATTCAGCAGCTTTTTTTTGTACTGCCATCAATTCGGCACGAGTTACGGACTTATTTGGTCGAAAGGTGCCATCAGGATAGCCACTAACAATATTATTGTCCCTTGCCCATTGAATTTTGGCAGCACTCCAGCGCCCAGCTTCAACATCCTGATAGGGCCTTCCTGATGCTTGAGTGGGGACAGTAATATTAGCACCTGGCAGTTTACCTAAGCCTTCAATGACCATAGACACGAGTTGTTCTCTGGTGAGAAACCCTTGGGGTCTGAAGGTATTGTCCTGAAATCCAGCAATAAATCCCATTGCTACGGCTTTTTCAATTTCTGAGGCATAGACATCAGTAGCAATATCCCGAAATTTAGAGGTTTCTCGTGGCGGAAGTGGAGGAAGCTTGGATGGATCAGTACTTCCTGTGTTACCTAGGGGTGTGTTAGTAGCAAGGTAGACGTGACCTAGCTCTCTGCCATTGAACATTCTCTTGGCAAATTCCCAACCGGGCTGCAGAAAAATTTTCATAAAGCCCTGGCGAATACCACCAGTTCTACCGATGATTACTTCAGGAGCTTTACGATCAAGGCGGTGCTTACCCACTAGCAACAGTTCACCATTACGCTCAACAATGCTAAGGATGTAATCAAGTCCTAAGTCTTCACCCGCCATGCGCATGGAATAGCCATTGCTATCAGTACTGCGTCCGCAAATGCCAGTAAAGTCAAAGTTCAACAGCAGTGGGTCTACGATCACTGGGTTAGTACCACTCTCGCTCCAACAGGCTCGCTTGTTGGATTTTTGCTCTATGATCAGCAATTGATGGGAATTTGCGCCAAAGGGTTGAGCTACAGCAATAAACTTGCCTTGTTCAACTTGTTTTTGCTCAAAGGTAGCGGCGGAGGTTTGGTTGCCAAGACTGATTGCTGAGAAGGCAGTGGCTAGGGCAACGGTGGCGAAGGTGGCTAGTTTTTGTGGTAATTTTTGTTTTAAAGAACTCTTCATGCTACTTACCTCTGTTTTTCAGCATCTGTACTAGGCTTTTAGGATTTGTCAATTTTAAGACGACTGCTTCAAGCTATAATGATTAACTTTCAGATTAAATGTTTCTGGTTCTAATGGTTTAAGTTTTAATTTTGATTAATAAAATTTGAGCAAAAGTAGCTAAGGACACATAAGCTATCAGCTATCAGCGTGTCGCGTATCAGCTCATGGGCTACAGATGGTGCTACTTCAGGTGCTATCAGGGGCTTTAACTGCACGGGGTCGGATGAGTAAAAGGAGCAGGGTGCATCTCCTAAAAGCTGTTTGACCTGGTGGGTGGAATGGGCATCTTGTTGTGGAATGGGCATCTTGCCCGTGACAATTTTCGGAGCGGACTGTCCCAACACTGGCTACCGAGAAAATGAGGGTGAGTCCGTCCCTAAAGCACCACTAGCAACTACCGACCGTTGATTAGCTGACAGCTGACGGCTGATAGCTGAATACTTACCTAATATCAGTGTGAAGCTAGCGAAACTATCACAAGGTTTTCGAGCCTGAGGGTTATCTCTAAGCATGATGGGATCAAGGCTGAAAATCCGTCGGAGGTCGCTAGGATGTTATTTAATATTGCTGGTGTAGGGACTGGGTTAGGAATTCTAACTCTATTGGTGTTTGGGCTGTTGCAATGGTTGCACATTAGTACTGGTCATTTCCTAGATTGGATAATTGGTGTGGCTAGCTTTTGGTGGCTGTTGGTGATTGTGACAGTTCCGTGGAATGTCCACTTGGAAGCTAGGGAAGTTTTAGCAGAGGGGTCGGCTTCCAGGGCAAATGAGATTGCGGTTGACCCGAAGCAATTAAACTATGTGGAAATGATAGCTAAGCGATCGCTAACCGTAGCAATCGCCCTTCACCTGTTATCTGCTGTGGGTCTGTACATCCTTGCTGCCACTGGGATTAGTGCTGTAGGCTACGTCAGTTCGGGAGCAGCTTTGCTTTTAACTGCTTTGCGTCCAGCGGTACGTTTTTACCAGTATTTAGCAGCCCGGTTAAGGATGATCCGGCAAGAGTTTAAGTATCCTCGCCGAGATGTAATGGAACTACAGAATCGTTTTGAAGCTCTCGAAAGAACTGTCAAAGGTCTAGAAGAGAAACTAGACCCAGAAGAACCTTACTCTTGGGTGGCAACCCATCAGCGTTACTGGGAAGAGACTCGCAAAGGCTTAGCCCAACTTGAAGCATCAATGGCACAACTGGAAGCTAATAACAATGCGGAACACCAACGTTTAGCTCGGGATTCTGAAAATGCGATCGCACAATTAACTACAGATAGTCAATTTCTGGATAATGTCCGAGAAATTATCCGGTTTTTCAAGACAGCTTAGTAGTTATAGCGCAAGTCAGAAGTCAGAAGTCAGAAGTCAGAAGTCAGAAGTCAGAAGTAAACTATGACTAAGTTTTGGAGTTTAGGAATGTCAAACATCTAAATGCGTAGTGCGCTTGCAGCGCTGAGTTAGAGGGCTGCTTGAGGTGGAATCGGGAATCGGGAATCGGGAATCGGAACCCACCCCTAACCCCTCCCAGGAGGGGAACGGGAATCGGGAATCGGGAATCGGGAATCGGGATCAAAGCAAGTTAGATGCTTCATATAAACGCCTGACAACGGCGATAATTCGCTTGCCATAATCTAAGTCAGCTGACCAGCGGCCACTGAGCTGTTCAACTAAGGGAGCAATCCCTCGGGTAACGAAGCGAAACCGGGGATCGACCAAGGGTTGGACTAGGGGTTCCTGACTGGCGTAGGCTTTCAAATGTTGGATATGGGCACGTACTCCAATTCTAGCGCTAGGAAAAGTCGCTTCTTCCTCACTAGTCACTGCTCCCAAACCACCAAAATTATTTTGCTCAGGTCTAAGGCGATCGCTAAAGCGTAGGAAGTTAGTTTCTACACAAGCTTGGGCAAAGGCAATGTCATAGTTGACTCCCTCAATCGAGGCTTCTTCTCGATAGAGCCTAGCTAGGTCAGGAAACTCAGTCAGGGCGTTCTGATTATTGTTTTTAAGAAATATCTGTAACTGGACTTCGGAGGTGCTACCATGACCCATGATCCGGTCAATCAGACCTGGACAGATTTTCTGGGAAATTGAGCGCAAAATCACAGTGCGGGTAGGAGCATCCCAACCGACAAAGATGTTATATTCTCTTAGTTCAATGGCCTTAACATAAACGACTCCCCGATATTGCACACGACGGACATTCTCGGCGGTGGTCAAATCCACTCCTAGGCGATCGGCTAGGTCAATGGGAATGTAAGAATTGCTATTGATTAGAACACCTCGATCATCGTAAGTCTGATTATTGATTTTAATATCAATGATGGGATAAACGGGATTGAGTTGATCGGGTGGCTGTTCACCAGATATCAAACTACTCCATTGGGCAAGTCCATCAGCTATGCCTCTGGCCATGTCACGACGTCGATTCTGGAGCAGAGCACGGTCTTGGGGATTAGTCAGAAAGCCAACTTCGAGCAGTAGGGAGGGCAGGATAACATCACGGCAAAAGGCAAGACGCCCAACACCTGAGTCCGTATCGGGTTTTGCTCCTCGATTGGGCAGTTCAGGAAGGCGTGTGATCAAATAGCGCAGCATTAGTTCACCATGCTTCTTGCGCTCAGTGTTATTGAAAATGTAAAAAGCAGAGGCACCTCGGATGTTAGGATTGGAAAAGGCATCAGCATGAATCTCTAGCGCTACATCACCAAAACCAGCACGGTCATTAATCCATTGAATTGTCTGCTTTAAACTCAATTCATCAGGAACAGATAATACTTCATACCGACGCGATCGCAATTCTGGCACCACCATATCTCGCAGCCCAATCATTTCTTCGGCTTCCGTTGTCCCACCGGCAATCGCCCCTGGGTCAAGACCACCACGTTCCATGCCACCGTGACCTGCTGAAATAAATATACGTCCCATGTCTTGCTTTTTGCCCTCAGCCCTTAATTGAGCACTTGCTGTTTCCAGGATAAGGATTTACTTTCCCTATGGCTAGGGGAAGTTCGAGATACTCTTAAACCGTAATTAATCGGGATGAACCCGTACAAAACGGTCAAGGTGCAATTTATTGTTGCCTGAGGGAGGAGTGGTCATGCAGTAATTGGAGTTAAACCTGCCACTCGTCTTTCTAGGCGTTCCTCACATCTCGATGAGGAGTTGGTTGAAAGCCTGAGTTTTAGTATGCTTACAGTCAAGCCAACCAAGTTCAACTGCATCAACTAAACTCAGTCCCATTCCTTTCAACCAACGCGCGGTACGACGCAATAACACCGCCTGTACCTCGGTTTTACTCATGTACCGAGTAATTTCGAAGTCGGTACCGCGAGCAAGGATGTTTTTGGCAGCATTATGGTCAGCCTGCAACACGACCCCATCAAATCCGGTAAAATTGTCCCCAGTCCTTTTGCCCAACAGGGTGCCATTCCTGGAGTCAATTTGCGACGTGTAACTAGGCTGAACTTCTGTAACAACCGAGCCAGTCCAATCAGCCCATTTTTGCAAAGAATCACGCATCACTCCTTTCATCCAACTATTGAGTTTGCGGGACACGGCTTTAGACTGGCGCTTATTTCTGATTGGTTGTGTTAAATCTTCAGCAAAGACCTTTAAAGATTCTCCATTGAAAAGAGACTTAGAGGCTGCTCCTATTATCGCCGTCAACTCTGCTTGATTTTTTCTGTAACGGCGATTTTCCGTTTTTCTAGTTAGGTTGTTTTCAAGTATTCGAGCCGATTTAACTGAATCTATTTTCTCTAGCTTTCTGTGAAGTGCCCAAAGTTTCCCTCTGTTGCGGTTCTTGGCACATATGCGATCTGATTTCTTAGTAGAGACTTTTCCCAGATCTTTGCCGTGTGCCTGACCGTCTGAATCATAGAAAGCCTCCGTGTAACCCTTATCTACACCGAGACTTCGACGTTCAGAGGGAATTTCTACGGTTCCATGGTCTACCAGAAAGTGGATTTCAAATTTTTGCAGGAGTTGATTATGGATCAGTCTGATTTGTCCTTTTATTTTTCGATTAGATCTAACAACTATCCTGTTCCTCTTCCCTCTCCTTAATCCCGCCAATTCTAACTGGTAAGTGTTACGGTAAAGCCTTTTACATTTGTAACCCACTTGTTGATAGACGATCTGGTTTTTAATCCAAGAATGTCCTCTTTGGAAAAACCTTCTAACAAGTCTGTGTAGAAGAGGATTGTCCAGAAAAGCAACGGTCTTAAGCTGTTTGCAAAGCTCCTTTCGTTTATTTTGATTTTCCTTTCCAGGGAACCTTCTGTAGATTCTTTTTGCTACTGCATCTATACAGGCTGCCTGCTGAGCCGTAATGGCTTTTGCTACATCATTAATAGCCCAATCCATTAATTTAGCAGGCAGCCCTAAGCTGTCGGGATTCCTGAAACTCTTTACTTCCGGGATGGCCTTTTTCCAGTCCAGTCCCCAGTGATTAATGCTTCCCAGTTTGTTGTAAGACTCAGATCTGACAATGCCCAATTTTTTCATTGTGAACAACAACTCTGTCTTAACCGACTCAGTCATCCCTACTACGGGGACGATTTGAGTCGATATTTTTCTAGTTGCTCCTATTTTCTTGGGCATCGTTAATTCTGAATCGTATACTTGAATCTTACTCTAGCGCTAGCAAAATGTCAATGTCTGTTTTATGGTATTAAATACCGTATTATCCCTATTTATTGGGGTTTAATCGCGAGACTGTACAAATCATCCCACCAATAGGGAACAGCAAGGAATAACCAAAGCAACATGGACTGATGAAAAATTAACGATGAATACTATCATTTAGCAAAGGGAGTAGGGAGTCGGGAGTCGGGAGTAGGGGTAATACCGAGTTGCATTCAAAGAGAGTAGATTGGTTGGATAGGGAGATAGGGAGATAGGGACCCACCCCTAACCCCTCCCAGGAGGGGAATATGGGGAGATGGGGAGATAGGGAGATAGGGAGATTGGCGGAAGAGAAAGTTGTACCTTTGACCGCAACTTGGTATAAGAAACTTGAAGGTACCTCATAAGTATGATCAACGCTATAGATTGAGCAACCTCTGGAAAATAATAGCTTTGAGCAAACTAAATATCAATGGCTAATCAAACCTTTGGACTAGACAAGCAGCTTTACGACTACTTAAAATCTGTTTCTCTAAGAGAGCCAGAAGTTTTGACCCAGCTGAGGCTGGAAACAGCACAGCATTCCATGGGTATGATGCAAATAGCTCCTGAACAGGGGCAGTTTATGGCCTTACTAGTGCAGTTGATGGGAGCCAAGAAAACTCTAGAGGTGGGGGTATTTACGGGCTATAGTGCTTTAGCTGTAGCCTTAGCTTTGCCACCAGACGGCCAGGTGGTTGCTTGTGATATCAGTGAGAAGTATACTGCGATCGCACGTCGCTACTGGCAACAAGCTGGAGTAGCTGACAAAATTGACCTGCAAATTGCCCCAGCACTGGACACTCTGGATCGGTTGCTGGAAGAGGGACAAGCAGGTACGTTTGATTTTGCCTTCATTGATGCCGATAAACGGAACTACGAAAACTACTACGAGCAGGCACTGAAACTGGTGCGTAATGGTGGAGTTATTGCTGTGGATAATGTCCTCTGGTCGGGGCGAGTAGCAGATCCTGAGGTAGTCGATAGCAGAACTGAGGTAATTCGAGCATTTAATCAAAAGCTATCTCAAGACCAACGGGTAACCCTTAGTTTGGTACCGATTGCTGATGGATTGACCCTAGCGCTAAAGAAGTATGAAGTATGAAGTATGAAGTATGAAGTATGAAGGTAAGCATTCAGCTTAAGCGCTACGCGCACGCTACTTGAGGTGCTATCAGCTATCAGTTATCAGTTATCAGCTTAAGCGCTACGGGCACGCTACTTGAGGTGCTAATGCGCTACAGATGGTGCTACTTGAGGTGCTTTTGAATCAAACAGGTAAACATTGGTTTAATCTTAGTTACGTTAGCTGACGGCTGACCGCTGACCGCTGACCGCTGACGGCTGACGGCTGACCGCTGACCGCTGACCGCTGACCGCTGACCGCTGACGGCTGACCGCTGACGGCTGACCGCTGACCACTGACTGCTGACCGCTGACGTTTATGCTTCTTTGCTGAGATCATCAAAACAGTAAGGGCAACAAATACCTTTGATATATTTAGGGGAATTGAGATCAGCTTGGGAAATTGGATTTCCACAACCGTAGCACATATGGTGGGTTCCAGCTTCCAACTTGTGCTTGAGAGCAATTCGTTGATCGAAAACAAAGCACTCCCCTTCCCATAAACTTTCGTCTTCTGGGACTTGTTCTAAATACTTGAGAATGCCACCTTTGAGATGATAGACCTGTTTAAAACCCTGACTCAACATAAAGGATGAGGCTTTTTCACAGCGAATACCCCCTGTACAAAACAGGGCTACTTTTTTATCTTTGGTGGAATCGAGGTGGTGGCGAACATAATCAGGGAATTGTCGGAATGAGTCAGTATGGGGATTTTGCGCACCTTTGAAGCTTCCGATATTTACTTCATAGGTATTGCGAGTATCAATCAGTACTACGTCTGGATCTGAAATTAGAGCATTCCAGTCCTGGGGGTTAACATAGGTACCTACCTGCTGATTGGGGTCAACCTCTGGCAAACCGATGGTAACAATTTCTTTCTTTAACCGGACTTTCAGGCGGTTGAATGGGGGGGAGTCGGTGTAGGATTCTTTATGCTGTAAGTCGGCCAGACGGGGATCGGAACGGAGGAACGCTAGGACTGAATCAATGGCTTGACGGGAGCCTGCGATGGTGCTGTTAATGCCTTCTGCTGCGAGGAGAATGGTTCCTGTGATGCCTTGAGCTTCACAATGGGCTAGCAAGGAGGGTCGTTTATCCGCAAAGTCTGGCAATTTGACAAATTTGTAAAATGTTGCAACTACCTGGGTCATGATCCGGTTAAGGGGTGAAAATAGTGCTGAGTTTTGAGTCCTGAGTCGGAAAGTGCCTCACTATTTACTATATTGGCGTATGGTAAGACCCCGCATTAAGGTGCTATGGTAATAGTACTGTTGCGATGTCTATGGGAAAATTTTTTGGCTATCTTGGTTGACTTTCCAGTTGGATGATGTATAATAACAAAAGTGCGGTTGATACACTAAGCTTAATTTAGCTTAAGTTGTCTTTGCCTGGGGGTATAGCTCAGTTGGTAGAGCGCCTGCTTTGCAAGCAGGATGTCAGCGGTTCGAGTCCGCTTACCTCCACTAGTTAGATCTAATCGTAAATTGGTGACTAGGATGGCGTTGCTGAATCAAACGAATGGATCGGAGTAGAGTGGGCATCCTGCCCGCTCCAAAAAATCCCCGAACAGGCAAGATGCCTATTCCACAGGTGCGACCCGTCACGCTACGCGATTGACCGTAGGTCACGCTACGCGATCGCTTTTTTTGTATCTCGTTGACATGACTAATAACTAATAACCACTAACTCTGATTCCATGGACAAATTGATTTCTAAAAAATAGACGATATAGTTCGCAGCTAGCTGTGGCTCGATTCCCCTGAATTCTGATCAAACCCAAGCTTTCCAATTTCTAGGCAGTTAGTGCTTCTAATTCCACACTTTCTGTGGCCATGACTACTTCCTTAAAAGCAGCGACTAGGTCAGGATGGGGTAGCAAAGCGGCTAGATAGTAACGCAAATAGTTACTATAAATTCCAGTTTGAGTTGGTGCTTCCTCTAGTAATTGTTCTAAGCTAACATCCTGTTTAGTGAGATGATAAAGGGCAAGACGAATTAAACTGGGACAACGACCTACCATAGTCACTAAAGGAGCAAGACGTTTCATGGCTTGGTCACCTTTTGCCCAATCCAAACCATGACGCTGGGCTAAGTCTAGCACTTGCTCATTGGTAAATTCTGGGAGTTTAATGGCTAGGCCAACATTAAAGGGCGATTGATTAAGTTTTAGTGGCACATATACATCTGTAGCATGAGCTATCACCCATCTTACGTTTTGCCAAATTTCCAGTTCCCTAGCATCCTCATACCAAGAGCGTAGCAAAGACAGAAAATCCCTAGAAAGTTCTGGATACTCAAAAATTTGATTAACTTCATCTAAAGCAATAACAATTGGCCTATCGACTTGCTCTAGCAAATAGTCTTCAAAGTAAGTGGTACAACTCACCTTAGAGCCAATGTCAGAATCCCAATAGTGATCGAGTTGGAGGGATAAACCCAATTGCCGACTGACGTTGGCACAAAACCAACGTAAGAACTTATCCAGGTTGCTGAAAACTTGGGAGTCAGCTCGGTGTAAACTTAAACTAACAGTACGAAAGCCCTGTTTCTTGGCATAAGCCAAAATCCTTCGCACTAGGGAAGTCTTTCCTTTCTGTCTGGGGCCTTTAATATGAATCAGGCTACCTGGTTTGCTAACTTCTGCGTAGGTGAGCGCTTCAATGGGAGGACGTTCGATGTATAAATTGGAGTTTAGTGGTACCGGACCACTGGGAAAGTCTAGCTCTGGTACCAGAGCAGGGGATAGGGAATTCCCGACGCTGGTTTTTATCCTGTCCTGATAGCCATAAATCCCTAGAGAGGATAGCTGAGCTCGGGAGTACCGCCTCAAAACTGACCGGACATTACTTTTGGTAACTTTTTGTTTGAGAGCCACAGACAGACGTTGCCAAAGTTTGAATCCTACATCTCTAATGTAACTATGCTCATACCCGCAGCTTTCCGCAATCTCAGCGTAAGTCTTACCTTCCCAAACTTCACAGAAGACGGTCTCTTGAAGGTTACTGAAGGAGTAATCGGGCAAAATTGTGTCCAAAACAGCTAGGGCTTCTTCTGCCATCATTGACTAGGTTGAAAGCCAACACACCAAACACTAGTTTTACTTTGACATAGAATTGCCAAAATTTCCGTCCAATCAAGCAATTTTTTCCAATTTTTTACGAAAATTACCAGCAAATAGCCGATTCCAATCTAGGTCAAATTCCCGATTTTTTCAGGCAGACAATTTCCATAGGTGTTTTTTCAAATCAACTCAACGTTGTTTAAGTCTGGTATCCCAAGACGATTGAGTGATGAAAAAACAAGTTTTCGGAGCAGTTTCAGCCCTAGCATTCGCCGCATCTGTGCTGCCTATAGCCATCCCCAGTCTGGTGCCAGTAGCTCAGGCTCAAGCCGGTTTTGTGCCGAATGCTCCCTATGTTGCCAGTGCTGGAATTGCTGGAGCTGCAGGGGATAGGCATTTTATTACCGTTGCTGTGGCTGCCTTTCCCATTAATGCTCTTGTGATTGAGTGTACCAATCTCGCTGGTGTTCGCAAAGCAAAGGTTACTAATCAGTTTGGTGAGAGAGTGCCAGCAACCACAGCAGTTTCTAAGAGTGCTGAAGGTGGTACCGCTCTTACGGTGACCTTGAATGAACCTGTTAAACCAGGCAATGTTCTGCGCATTGTGATGGATGGGGTAGAACAAAATCGAGAAGGGGGAGCGATGCTTTATCGAGTGTCTGCCCTGACCGAAAATATATCCTATCCCTTTCCTGTCGGTACAGCAATGTTACTTGAGCCAGTCCTGAGTGACTAGAGTAAATAGGGTTGAAGGTTGAATGTTGTTTGGTTAAAGGTTGAAGGTTGTTTGGTTAAAGGTTGAATGTTGTTTGGTTGAAGGTTGAATGTTGTTTGGTTGAAGGTTGAATGTTGTTTGGTTGAATGTTGAATGTTGTTTGGTTGAATGTTGAACGCGCACCCGTGGCCAATAGGCCAAGGTTGGTTGAACGCGAACGCGTGGCCAAAGGCCAAGGTTGAAGGTTGTTTGGTTGAACGCGAACGCGTGGCCAAAGGCCAAGGTTGAAGGTTGTTTGGTTGAACACGAACGCGTGGCCAAAGGCCAAGGTTGAAGGTTGTTTGGTTGAATGTTGAACGCGCACCCGTTGCCAAAGGCCAAGGTTGTTTGGTTAGACCTTGCAGCATTAGTATTTTTATGATAAGGCTTGCGTCAATTATTCTGACCTATGCCCTGTTCCTTGATCCGAAGTTCCTTGATCTGAAGTTCCCGAAGTTCTTTGTCTTTCGATATCCGAGCCAAGTACTCCAGGATTTTTTCAAAGGAGTTAAGCTAGCATCAACCAGATGGACAACTTAAAGGAGAAATTTTATATGGGAAGCGAAGGTAATCTGATCGAGGCAGCTTGGCAAGCCCTGGAAGATTCGATTATCTATTATCAAGGTCATCCCGTGGGCACAGTGGCGTCGAAAGACTCGGATATGGAAGCCCTGAATTATGACCAGTGCTTTACCCGGGATTTCGCGGTGTCGGCTATGGCATTGCTGATGAGGGGCAAGGGAGAAATTGTGCGCAATTTCCTGATCGAAACCCTAGGGCTTCAAAGCCGTGAAAAGCATATGGATTGCTTTAAGGCGGGTCTTGGATTGATGCCAGCGAGCTTTAAAGTGATACATAAGAAGGAACAGGAGTATTTAGGGGCGGATTTTGGGGAACATGCGATCGCACGAGTTGCTCCAGTAGATTCTGGCTTGTGGTGGCTGCTGGTGTTAAGGGCTTATGTCAAGGCAACTGGTGATCAAGCCCTTGCCCACCAGACAAGGTTCCAACGGGGAATCAAATTAGTTCTAGATCTGTGTCTGACTAAGCGATTTGATCTGTTTCCCACGATGTTGGTTCCCGATGGTGCCTTCATGATTGACCGACGGATGGGAGTTGATGGCTATCCGTTGGATATTCAAGCCCTATTCTACACTGCTTTGCAGGCGGCCAGTGAGTTGTTGTTGCCAGAGGATGATTACGTTCCTGTTGTCAAGGAGCGCTTGGGTCATCTGACTTATCATATTCGGAATTACTATTGGTTGAATTTAGACCGCCTCAAGGAAATCTATCGCTACAATGTGGAAGAGTTCGGTGAAGCGGCAATCAATAAGTTTAATGTCTATGCTGACACTATTCCTGATTGGCTAATGCAATGGTTGCCAGATTCAGGGGGATATTTTGTGGGTAACCTTGGACCAGGAAGGATGGATTTTCGCTTTTTTGCCCAAGGTAATTTAATGGCCATTATTACTTCCCTAGCTACTGAAGAACAATCCCAAGCCATTATGAACTTGATCGAGCAACAGTGGCAGGATTTAGTGGGAGAAATGCCGATGAAAGTTTGTTTTCCGGCTTTGGAAGGTCGCGATTGGCAGATTATCACAGGTTGTGATCCCAAAAATACTCCTTGGTCTTACCATAATGGGGGGAGTTGGCCCTTCTTGTTGTGGGAATTAGCAGCAGCAGCCCAAAAAACTGGGAAATCTGAACTGGCCCATAAAGCCTTAAAGATTGCTGCCAAACGCCTGCTTAAGGATAAATGGCCAGAGTACTATGATGGTAAAAATGGTCGCCTGATTGGCAAGAAAGCCAGGAAAGTTCAAACCTGGACAATTGCTGGGTTTTTAGCAGCACAACAGTTGATAGATAATCCGGATCATCTTAACTTAGTAAGTTTTGAGGACACTGCTGTGATGATTTGCTCTATGGATATTGCGGAAATCGTTGCTATGAACAAATAATCTTAAACTAATTTAAACTAATTTAAATTAACTTAAACTAATTTAAAATTGGTACTCGCCAAGTACCAATTTTAAACTAACAATTACCAAAATTACCAATGACATTAATCAAGGGTTGGGATGCTGCCCACAATCTCAAAACTACCCCCAGTTGGATCCGCAATTAGTATGGACGGCTGACCAGTTTATGGTCAACCGCCCGTTAGCAGATGCACCTGATGATAAAACGATTATCGCAGGCTACCCTTGGTTTGGGGATTGGGGGTCAGATACCATGATTAGTTTGCCAGCATTGACTCTCTCGACCGGTCCTCCTGACGTTGCTTGCACTATTCTTCCCACCTTTGCCCGTTATATAGATCAAGGGATGTTACCCAATCTCTTCCCAGATGTAGGAACGGAAGCAGAATACAACACCGTGGATGCTACGCTCTGGTATTTCGAGGCAATCCGTGCCTATTACGAAGCGACGCAAGATCAGAGGTTGATAGCGGAATTGTTTCCAATTCTAGAAGAGGTAATTGACTGGCATCGTCGGGGAACTCGCTACAGCATTCACTTGGATAACGATGGTTTAATTTATGCAGGGGAAGCGGGAGTCCAGCAAAGCCAACTAAGCGTCAACCAACTAATCTTAAACCTACCCTTCACCGAACGCCAAAGGCGAACAACTAACTAACCTTAAACCTTGGCCTGTCGGCCACGCTACGCGAACCACCAATTAAGCTTAAATAAAATAACCTTCAACCTTCAACTTTCAACTTTAAAAGCGATGCAGCTGGCCTGAGTTATGACTGAAGAATATCAAAGACTGGAAGAAGCTCGCAATCACATTATCCATTGGAAACGCTGGGGTCCTTACCTAAGTGAGCGACAGTGGGGAACAGTACGAGAAGACTATAGCCCGGATGGACAAGCGTGGGATTATTTTACCCATGACCAGGCGCGATCGCGTACTTACCGTTGGGGCGAAGATGGTATTTTGGGTATTTGTGATGATCAACAGTATTTGTGTTTTGCCCTAGCGCTATGGAACGGCAAAGACCCCATCCTTAAAGAACGGATTTATGGTTTAACGGGCACTGAAGGTAATCACGGGGAAGATGTTAAAGAGTATTATTTCTATCTAGATAGTACTCCTACCCACTCCTACATGAAGGGATTATACAAATATCCCCAAGCTGAGTTTCCCTATACTTGGCTAGTGCAGGAAAACCAACGTCGGGGACGGGAAGCACCAGAGTTTGAACTGCTCGATACAGGGATATTCCAGGAAAATCGTTACTATGATGTATTCCTAGAGTATGCCAAAGCCTCGGCGGAGCAAATTTTAATCCAAATTACTGCGATTAATCGAGGACCAGATCCTCAAACTCTCCATATCCTACCTACTCTCTGGTTCCGCAATACTTGGTCTTGGAATGCTAATTCTCCCAAGCCCTTAATCAAGGTTGCTAAATCTGATCACCAATTCAGTGTCCTGGAAGCCTCCCATCCCACATTGGGACAACGGTGGTTTTACTGTGAGGGTTCACCAGAATTATTAGTTACTGATAACGAAACCAATTATCAGCGCTTGTTTGGGGTAGAGAATCAGTCTGCCTATGTTAAAGATGGCATTAATAACTATGTGGTTCAGGGTGACAATAATGCCGTCAATCCTAGCAGAGTCGGCACAAAAGTGGCTCCCCATTACCGATTTACTATTGGTGCTGGGGAGACTCGGGTGATTAAGCTGTGGCTGAGTGATGCTCCCAATATCCCCCAACCCTTTGGCAGTGAGTTTTCAAGGATTATTGCCACCCGTCGCTCAGAAGCGGATCAGTTTTACCATGCGATCGCACCATCCGGACTTAATAATGATCAGCGTAATATTCAGCGTCAAGCCTTCGCAGGACTGTTGTGGAGTAAACAGTATTATTACTACAACGTAGAAACCTGGCTCAAGGGTGACCCCAATCAACCCCCACCTCCACCAGAACGTCTCAAAGTCAGGAATCAGCAATGGAATCATCTCAACAATGCAGATATTATTTCGATGCCCGATAAATGGGAATATCCCTGGTTTGCAGCCTGGGATTTGGCATTCCACTGCATCCCCTTAGCTGTCCGGCAAAAGAAGCCCCACATCTCAATGCGCAGCATGAGTGTGGGATGAATTTTGCACAGGGTCTTTTGGATCACGAAGACGAGCTATAAAACTTCATTGTATGTATTGATTACTGAGTCATTCCCCTCCGTTTTGCTTCTTGCTCCAATTGTCTTTTCTCGAAATCGGTAAGTCTAATTGTAATTTTTATTGTTTTCATTATGACTAGCGCTTTGACTAGCTGTATATTATACTAATAGTAGCTCGATGAGCTAGAGAACAAGTCAAATGAGAATCGCGTACCAGTACCGCTTAAAACCAACAAAGCAGCAAAAAGCCAAGATAGATCACTGGCTGTCAATGCTGTGTGCTCAATATAACTATTTGTTGGCCGATCGGTTTCGTTGGTACGAGGAAAATCGCTGTTCAATTAATGCTTGTCCTCTTGTCTGCCATCTTTCCGAATTAAGGGACAATCCAGATTACTACTCCCAGAAAAAGACTTTACCCAATCTCAAGAATACTCATCCTTGGTACAGGGACATACATTCCCAGGTGCTTCAGGATGTAGTCAAAAGAGTAAAGCACGCTTTTGATAGATTTGTTAAGGGGGATTGCAATGGGAAGCGGAGTGGTAAACCCAGGTTTAAGAAACAACACCGCTACCGCACCTTTACCTACCCCCAAATGAAAGAAGGTTGTTTGGATGGCAATCTTATCAACCTCCCTAAAATAGGTAAAATCAAGGTTTTACTACATCGCCCTATTCCTGATGGATTCAAAATAAAAACAGCTTCGATCACCAAAAAGTGTGATAGATATTATCTGGTATTGTCCCTAGAAGATAAAACTGTACCTGAAGTTAAACCTGACATTAATCCTGACTCAATAGTCGGTATTGATGTTGGTCTTAAGGAGTTTTTGACTACTTCGGAAGGAGAGACAATAGAAATTCCTCAGTATTACCGAAAATCTCAAAAAAGATTGAAGGTTATTCAGAAAAGGGTATCTCGACGTAAGAAGGGAGGCAGCAACAGACTCAAGGCTATCAAGCAACTTGGTAGACAGCACAAAAAAGTAGCGGATAAACGGAAAGACTTCCACTTTAAAACCGCCAATTATTTGCTGTCAAAATACGATGTAGTAGCTCACGAAAAGTTAAATGTAAAGGGACTGGCTAAGTCCCGATTGGCTAAGTCTGTATTGGATGCGGGTTGGTCAAGCTTTCTGACAATCCTGGCAAGCAAAGCCGAAAATGCTGGCTTGTTGGCGGTTCCGGTAAGTGCCCAAAACACCTCACAGAATTGCTCCAATTGTGGCAAAAAAGTTACCAAAAAGCTGCATACAAGGTGGCACGATTGTCCCCATTGTGGTTGCAGCCTCGATCGTGATCATAATGCAGCGATCAATATACGAAACAGAGCGGCAGGGTTTGAAGTTACCGTAAGATAGTGGAGCCTTAATCAAAAAGTTTTAACCCTTTTATGCATAGCCGACTAACAATAAAGGCTCCACTATCTAAGGTTTCGTCTCTCGGCAGTCCGTTCTTAAAGCCCAGCGCCTCCTAAGCGATGGCCGGATTGGCGCTTGTTGCCTACACGCTCACCCAACGGGTCAGTGTAGGAGCTGTCACCAATGATTGATCCAGATTTGGCTAAGAATCAACTTGACTTAATGACGCGGGAGTGGTATATGCATCCCAATGGGCAAATTCCCGCTTATGAATGGAACTTTTCAGATGTCAATCCTCCCGTGCATGGGTGGGCAACCTGGCAAGTTTATCAGATCGAAAAACAGTTGCATGGAACAGGCGATCGCCAATTTTTAGAACGGGTCTTTCAAAAGCTTCTGCTTAACTTTACCTGGTGGGTTAACCGCAAAGATTTCGACGGCAACAATGTATTTGAAGGGGGGTTTTTAGGTTTAGATAATATTGGAGTATTTGACCGTAGTTCAGACCTGCCAAGCGGAGGGTATATTGAGCAATCCGATGGCACCAGCTGGATGGGAATGTACTGTCTCAATATGCTCACTATTGCCCTAGAATTAGCTTTAGAAAACCCTGTCTATGAAGACATGGCTACTAAGTTTTTTGAACACTTCCTCTACATTGCCGCTGCTATGAATAATATTGGGGAAGATGAGACGCAATTGTGGGATGAAGAGGATGGCTTTTTCTATGATGTGCTACACTTACCTAATCAGGAACAGTTGCGCCTGAAAGTACGCTCCATGGTAGGGTTAATTCCTCTGTTTGCCGTCACTACTATAGAACCAGAGACCCTCAATAAACTTCCGGGTTTTAAAAAACGATTGGAGTGGTTTATTCAACATCGCCCTGATCTCAAACGCAATGTTGCTTGTATGGAAACTAAGGGAGTAGGCGCAAAGCGGATGCTTGCTCTATGTTATATGACTCTTGGAAAAGTGGTAGAAAGTGATAAATTCCGCCGCATTCTCAGCAAGTTGTTGGATGAAAATGAGTTTTTAAGTGACTATGGTATCCGAGCCATTTCTAAGTTTCCTAAGGATAATCATTATCGATTATATGTCAATGATAATGAACATCGTGTAGACTACGAACCTGCTGAATCTAGTAATGGGTTATTTGGGGGAAATTCTAACTGGCGTGGTCCGATTTGGATGCCCCTTAACTATCTCTTAATTGAATCTTTGCAAACCTTCCATTACTATTTAGGAGATACGTTTAAAGTGGAATGCCCTACAGGATCAGGGAATCTGATGACCCTTGGGGAAGTTTCTGTAGAACTATCCCGGCGTATCATTCGGATTTTCCAGAAAAATCAATCCAGTCATCGTCCTCTTTATGGCAAAATTAAGGAATTTCAAACTGATCCGAATTGGCACAATTTAATTCTGTTCTATGAATATTTCCATGGCGATAGTGGCTTAGGAATTGGAACAAGTCACCAAACTGGTTGGACTGGATTAATTGCCAAACTGATCCAACAATGTGCTGACTATAGTGCGTAAGCATATGCGCTACGCGCACGCTACCCGAACAGCTGTTCGCGTAGCGTGAGCTTTTAGCTGACGGCTGACAGCTGACGGCTGATAGCTTACCTATTACCCATTACTGATTATCTAAAAAACCTTCGACTATAAACACTACCGCGCACCACTTGACAGGATATAATTCATTGAAACTTTGCTATTGTCAACGTCTATGTCAAGTTTCATTGCTAAAATAACAGATTGGTTGAATCGGATTCCAGGGCGTGGTTACTTATTGATCGCTATCCTAATTTTTGCAGCAGCGAATTCGGTCATTCGTAAGCTCACTGACCTGGGTGCAGATAATTTAATTGATGGTAACAATCCTATTTCCTTCTGTAATGTTTTGTTTGTTGGCAATCTCTGCGCGTTGCTAGCGTTGATTGCTATTTATGGACGACAGTGGAATTTTCGATCCCTCAGACAACTCTCTGGAACAGATTGGTTAGGGTTACTGGGTGTCGCAGTTTTGTCAGGAGCACTGGCACCATCTCTGATATTTATCGCTCTTGAGCGCACTGCTGTTAATAATGTAGTGCTGATTGGACGCATTGAGCCTCCTCTGGCTTTGGCTTTGTCAGTTTTACTTCTCAAAGAACGGGTAAATCGTTGGGTGATAGCTGGTGCGATTATTTCATTTATTGGTGTCATCCTGACTATTTTGCTTCAGCCTCCGCAGGAAAACATGATTACTATGGCGGGAGGCTTTAGGATTGGTGTCGGTGAATTGATGGCAGCAGCAGGTGCGATCGCATTAGCAATTTCTACGATTATTAGTAAAGTGAAGCTGCGCCAAATCCCTCTGGGCATCTTTACGGTGTTCAGAACTGCTACAGGTACAGTCATTTTCTTTGTTGTGGTGATTAAGTTATTTGGAGTAGGTCACTTTATGAATGTTTTCTCACCCTTTGTCTGGCAATGGATGCTCCTCTATGGAGCTGTGATTGTAGTAGGGGGTCAACTCTGTTGGTTTAAGGGTTTGAAGACTACTACTGCATCCGATGTTTCTCTGGCCAGTTCGTTTAGTCCACTAGCGGGCATTTTAGCAGCTTACTTGATTCTATCAGAAGTACCAACAATAGCTCAATATATTGGTGGTGCTGTAATTATTTGCGGCATTGTCCTGAATCAAATTGGTATTTCTCGCAAGCTTCCTAAAACTGATACTCTAATTGTGAGAGAATCGACGAAAGAAATCGAAGTCGGGTTTAAGGGAGTATGAATGTAAGCATTCAGCTAATGCTTACGTATTAACATCTTTATGTTACTAGTTATAGAGATGTCACTATGGAGATGTCACTATGGAGATATCGGCCAAATTTGCTGAAAGAGTTACCGAGCGCTTGATGGCTGGAATATTAACGTTTCCTGATGGTCAAGCTTGGGTAATTGTAGTTATCTTAATTGTGATTTATGGTTTAATTGCTTTACCGATTGGTTTACGCAACGGCTTTTTGCAACTGGATCAAAACTTACTTACTATTGATAATCCCCCATTATCTCCTTTATTCAGGAAAACTGATCTAAATGCTGTTAATGTCAAAACCTCTTGGCATCCAGTGCTAAAGATTATGATAACTGCTCTGTTTACCCCAGCAATACTTGAAGAGATATTTTTCCGGGTTTTATTATTACCTCATCCCTCAGAAAACCCTTCCTTAATTTCAATATACGCTTGGTCTACAGTAAGTTTATTCATTTTTGTTATCTATCATCCTCTGAATGCTATCACCTTCTATCCGGCGGCACGGGAAACATTTTTTAAACCTATTTTTCTATTCCTAGCTACACTTTTGGGAATTATTTGTACTATTGCTTATATTAAAAGTGGCTCCATCTGGACAGCTGTCGTCATTCACTGGTTGTTTGTTGTGATCTGGCTGATTGGCTTGGGTGGTAAAAGCAGACTTTTGTAACTTAAGCTATCAGCTAATGCGCTACGCGCACGCTACTTGAGGTGCTATCAGCTATCAGCTAATGCGCTACGCGCACGCTAACCGAACAGCTATCAGCGCTTTTCATAACTATGAGGTACACAGGTTTTTTTCCCTATTCCCTATTCCCTGTTCCCTGTTCCCTATTCCCTTTGCTATCGCACTGACGCACTCAGGACTTAGATAATTTCATGAACACTGAACTATTTGCAATTATTGCCCTATTTATCCTTGGCTTTGGTTTAATTTCTGGGCGCATTGAGAAAAGTGTGATTACTCCACCGATGGCTTTTGTTATCTTTGGAATTTTATTGAGTCCGCCATTGTTGGGTTTATTGAATCTAGACGTAGAGCATGAGTTTGTTCGGATAATTGCTGAATTTACCTTGATTCTGGTTTTGTTCACTGATGCTTCTCGGATTAATCTTAAACTGTTGCGTCACGAGTACAATTTACCGGTACGTCTGTTAGGTATTGGTCTACCACTGACAATTATCCTAGGAACAATTTTGGCAGTACTGTTGCTTGGAGGTAGGTTAGAATTCTGGGAAGCAGCGGCCTTGGCAACAATTCTGGCTCCCACTGATGCGGCTTTAGGACAAGCGGTGGTCAGCAGTCGGAGTGTTCCGATTTGTATTCGTCAATCCCTCAATGTTGAAAGTGGTTTGAATGATGGTATTTGTTTACCGATTCTATTAATTTTCCTCTCTTTAGCTGGAACAATGGAAGGGACGGGAACAGCAAGCTTTTGGTTTCGCTTTGCTGCTATGCAAGTGATTCTCGGACCAATCGTTGGGGTAGCAGTTGGCTATATTGGCGGTTGGTTGGTGTCAGAGAGTGCTCGCCGCAAGTGGATTACTCATAGTTTTGAAGATTTATCGGTATTAGGACTGTCGTTATTCGCTTATGCGATTGGCCGTAGGCCACGCCAAAGGCGATCGCAGAATTAGTGGGGGGAAATGGTTTTATTGCCGCGTTTTGTGCTGGCTTAACCCTAGGGAATACAGCTCCATCAATTTGTGATTCTTTGTATGAGTTTGGAGAAGCAGAGGGACAGTTGCTGGTGCTGCTGATTTTTATGATTTATGGGTCAATGATGGTGTTTCCTGCTCTGGATGAGGTGAATTGGCAGATGGGATTGTACGCCGTTGCTACTCTGACCATTGCTCGGATGGTAGGGGTTGCTATTAGCGTGATTGGTATGAAGTTGCGTTGGTATACTATCTTATTTCTGGGCTGGTTTGGACCGAGGGGAGTGGCTTCAATATTGTATGGTTTACTAATTTTAGAGGGGGATGGAATTCAGGGTAGTGAAGTGATGTTTAGCACTATGGTAGTAACTGTGTTGATCAGTGTGTTTGCTCATGGTTTAACGGCTTTTCCAGGAGCTAACTGGTATGGTAAGCACATGGCAAGATTTAAAGCTACCCATGACATGCCAGAATTGATGCCACGGTCGGAAATGCCTGTTCGTTTGTCTTGGCGTAAATGATAGGGAGTAGGGAGTAGGGAGTAGGGAGTAGGGAGTCGGGAGTAGGCAAGCTAGCAATAGTTTTGGAACTTTGCAAGAGGTCTTCTGAGTAGACTAGTAATCCTAACAGTAGCCGAAGTTATTGTAGCCCTTGAGAAGCACCGAAAATCAGCTAAATAACGTTAAACATTATTTGGAACAGGATAAAGATTATTCAACCAAATAACCTTCAACCTTCAACCAAATAACCTTCAACCAAATAACCTTCAACTTGCTAACCTCCAACCTCACAACCTTCAACCTTGAAAATCAAACATAATTCTAGATTATAACACAAAATTACTAGCATCATGGAGCTCAACAACATCAACATCTTCGAGAACCAGAAATATCTGACTTCCATCTGAGTTAGTATTTAAAGAAGGAAACGGAAATTCCTGTTCTAATTCCCTGAAAACCCCTTGATAATTGCTGGCATCCGAGCCATCTTTGTTAAACAAAACAACAGCACTATTGTCCTGTGAACCAAAACTCAGAAAGCCCCGATTAATCGCATCTGCATAATTAGCAACTGTAATTCCGTTATTATTAAATAACTCAGTAAGAACAATTTTGTCACTTCCCACTTCAAAGTCGGTGATCTGATCGCCAGCATCTCGGTGTGAAGTGTAGACAAACTGATCATTACCACCACCACCAGTGAGCAAATCTCGAGCTTGGAAACCAGTGATAATGTCATTGTTATCAGTACCAGTCAGCTGATCACTACCTGCGGTGCCATTGATAATAGTTGGCTCAGGTAAGGTAAAGCGAGCCAAAATTGGGTCATGGTCGCTAGCTTGGTCAGCAAACTCACTGTTGACGTGGACAATGTCATACTCAGCACGAGCATTAACTAGGTTATCACTGACTAAAATGTGGTCAAGTGCCTGAGAGTTCCCTTCAAAAATAAATGTGTAACGCTCATCCTCTGGTAACGTTTCCGTCAGATTGGTCAGCACTGAATTGTGAGCTCCCTTAAGAGTTTCCAGTGGTTTTTCAAAATCAAACGTATTGAAGTCTCCGAGCAATACCACATTGGCATCAGGGTCATTAGTCAGAATGGTATCGACAAAATCGTTAAGGATTTGAGCTTGTTGATTCCGTTTCTCCTCCTGACCGTTGTGTGGTGGTTGATTCTCACCAAAGAGAGGGTCACTACCACCCTTGGAAGAGAAGTGATTATTAATAACAGAGATGGTTTCACCGTTAAACTCAAACTCCGTCAACAAAGACTTGCGGGTATTATCGAAAGCCGTCTCACCAACACCAATACGTTGAGCAGAATCAGTGTTGATGGTAACTCGGTTAGGGTTGTAGAGGTAACCGACGCGGATATTACCACCAGGTTGACCCCCATCCTGACCGTCCACAGGGGGGATATCAAAGAAGGAGTACTGAGGTCCACCAGTAGCAACTATGGCATTAATCAGAGTTTCGTAGGTTTCCCTAGCATCCACATTACCATTGTCTATAGTTCCGTTATTGTCTTGAACCTCTTGCAGAGCAATGATATCCGGGGATTGGAGATTATTGATAACTTGAAATGCGATCGCATTAAATTTACCATCACCGATATCATCATCCCCATCTTGACTATTGGGGTCGAGGTTTTCGACATTGAAGCTAGCAATCGTAACTTGATTTGCACTACTGACTAAATTCGTTATCTCTGGGGTTAGGTTACCGGATGTAGCACGAATTGGTTCAGTAGACTGGAGTTCAAAGTTACCGAAACTGTAGCTAAGTACCCCTGTTACAGTACCGAGCTCGTCACCGACATTAACTATAGGAGAGGTGCCATTCAATAGAGTGTCATCAATCTGAATTCGTTCTGGATTGAAGTCACCGTCACTAATGGTAATGCCACCACGATTATTAACACCAGTAGGATTGACATCACCTGGAACCGTCCAAATTTCACCAAACCTATTAGTGGGAGCAACCGCTACAGCATTATTGATTTGCACCCGCATCCCTTCTAGGCTTTCGTAAAAGTCGATGCTATCAGTAGCTTCATTGAAGTCAGTTAAACCATCATCATCAATAATTTCTGTAGGTACTGTACGGTCTTCACCGATAACCACTGCAGTAGGTAAAGGGTTGTTCGATGATAAGACCCTAATATTAGTCAGGTTAGTAATTTCAGTCAGGGTTAAGTCATCGGAACGGTTACTACGCCGAAATTCTTGGACATCACCACTCACTTGCACCTCGTCACGGATTTTGACCGTAGGAGTAGAATTAGTAAAGACAAAAATTCCATCTGAGGTGGCATCATTATTATCTCCATAAGGGTCTTGTAGGTAGAAGCCGTTGCTCGCTACCCCAGTCACAATACCTGTAGTGGTGACAGACTGACCAACAAATGGTGAGATATGACCTTCACCTTGGATGTCGTATATGGGACGTATGATTCGATTTGTCATATACCTACGTTTCTCTTTAGCACTCACTAGTAATTTCAGGTTTTTGTCTTGGTTTTAAAACCAAGACAAAA
>NZ_JAAHFV010000609.1:0-2015 GCF_010672755.1 Moorena sp. SIO1F2 | reverse complement strand
TCACCCTATAGCCTAGATTCTGTGTAACCATTGAGTATAGGGATGCTGAACTAAATTGGAGTTGAAGTATCTCGGATCATCAGAGACTTCAACTCCAATTTAGTTCAGCATCCCTATACTCAATGGTTACACAGAATCTAGGCTATAGGGTGTGGGGTGTGGGGTATGGGGGAAGAGAATTTGTACTTCTCTATCAGGAGTTGTTTTAATCAGTGGCTTCGGGTGCTGGCAAATGGTCTACTAATTGCTCAAGAGAGTCTACATCGATGGCCAGATCCATTAACTGTTCTAATTTTTCGACACTCAACCCCTTCACACGAGCTTGAATTTCAGGGGATAGGTCTCCAAAGCGCCTTTGAAGCAATCGTAGTAGCAGTCGCTCAGCTCCTTCCTGAAGACCTTCTTGACGACCTTCTAAAATACCTTCCTGACGACCTTGCTTAATGCCCAACCTTTCGATACTCGTGACATACTTCATGTTGACCTCCTGTTCGTACTGGTTAACTTCTTCACGAAAGGCTTGTTCTAGTGCTGAGGGTAAATGCATTACCCAGTCAATGAAATGATATAAGTTTAGGATGTCTTGTCGCTGATACCCTTGCTCGTACAATCGTCTGGTCAGAGCCATTTTCCAAATTTTTCGTTGCTGGCCATCACTGCGAGTATCAACTGCTTTCAGGTGAGCCATGATCACCGTGGCAAAGGGATTGGCACTTTGTTCTAATTCTGGCCACTGCTGTTTGTAGTCTAGCAGTTTCACCATCAAAAAATTGAACTGGATTTTACAGCCGAAGATTTCGCTACTGTATTGGGTTGGTCGCCACTGGGGGTTAGCATCACTCAAGACTGCTAAACTAGCAACCGGTCGATTGTAGCGTCCGCTAATCCGATGATGGTAGGTGTACATCCGTTTAGCAAACTCCGTCTGTTTTTCCCCTTGGACTTCCACATGAATTAGAATCCAAGTTTCTTGACCATTGTTGAGCCAGACCTTAACCAGTTTGTCTGCCCATCGACGTCCTACTTCGGCGTCTCGCACCACCTTTTGTAGTTCTTTGTCGAGGAATTCACTGGGACGAGACCAATTGATTTGACTATGAATGTGGGCAAAGCACAGGGCAATGAAGGGCTCAAAGTACCATTCCAGGGTGTCTTTCCAGGGGGAATCATAGTCCGCTGCTGGGTTAATCATTAATTTCCTCTAGTTCGGCTGATTCATCTAATTAATCACCAAACCCTGTTTCCCTGGTCAAAAAATAGTGAAGGATTAATTGTGATTAACCCTTCAGAATAGATACAGGACATATCAGTCCTGGTTTTAATCAGCGTTTTAATTAGCGGCTTCGGGTGCTGGCAAATGGTCTACTAATTGCTCAACAGATTCTACATCAATGGCCACATCCATTAACTGTTCTAACTTTTCGACACTCAACCCCTTCACACGAGCTTGAATCTCAGGGGATAACTCTCCAAAGCGCCTGTGAAGCAATCGTAGTAGCAGTCGCTCAGCTTCTTCCTGACGACCTTCTAAAATACCTTCCTGACGACCTTCTAAAATACCTTCCTGACGACCTTGCTTAATTCCCAACCTTTCGATACTCGTGACATACTTCATGTTGAGCTCCTGTTCGTACTGGTTAAGTTCTTCACTAAATGCTTCTTCTAGTGCTGAGGGTAAGTGCATTACCCAGTCGATGAAGTGATATAAGTTTAGGATGTCTTGTCGCTGATACCCTTGCTGGTACAATCGTCTGGTCAGAGCCATTTTCCAGATTTTCCGTTGCTGGCCATCACTGCGAGTATCAACTGCTTTCAGGTGAGCCATGATTACCGTGGCAAAGGGATTGGCACTTTGTTCTAATTCTGGCCACTGCTGTTTGTAGTCTAACAGTTTCACCATCAAAAAATTGAACTGGATTTTACAGCCGAAGATTTCGCTACTGTATTGGGTTGGTCGCCACTGGGGGTTAGCATCACTCAAGACTGCTAAACTAGCAACCGGTCGATTGTAGCGT
>NZ_JAAHFV010000608.1:0-2018 GCF_010672755.1 Moorena sp. SIO1F2 | reverse complement strand
CCTTGGATTGATACCGGTGAATTGGCTGAATATGCTGTTAACATTTGGTTTATGGTCTATACTAAGAGAGAGGATTATTGGACTGCCTATTGTGACATCAGCCGAATTATAAAAGAAAGATTTGAACAAGAGGGAATTGTGATTCCACTGCCTCAGCATGAAATATACATAAGCGAAGCAATGGCTAAGGAAGAGGGCAGTATGGCACAAAGGTTCAAAGGAATGACGTTATCCTAGGGATCCCCTTAGGAAACTTGTACAACTGGCACAGAACTTACCGATAGTTTCCAGCAAAGCTTCTAGCATAACCAATAAAGTTATCACCGGAGAATTTCCAATGCTCAATACTCACTCTGGTAAACATCCCCTATTGGCTCTGCTACTGCTAGTTCCTGCTGGGAGTATCGGTGTAGCAATGGCACTATATATTGCTCCAGGATCATTAGGGCAGGCAGTATTCTCATGTTGCAAAGTCTGGTTACTCGCACTGCCTCTTGCTTGGTTTTTCTGGGTGGATCGTGGCAAGTTACGTATATCCTGGCCGAAGCGGCAGGAGTTGTTGACTGGAACTATTTTGGGACTGTTGATGTTTGGGATCATCCTTGGGGCTTATTGGCTTTTCGGTCAGCACTGGATTGATCAGACGGATCTTCGCACTAAAGCCCAAGAAGTCGGCATAACTAGTGCATACATTTACCTACTCGGGGCGATGTATTGGACTTTGATTAATGCCTTCCTGGAAGAGTATATCTGGCGTTGGTTTGTCTGGAGCAAGTGCCAGATTCTAATCCCGGGACTTGGGTCAGTATTGCTTTGTGCATTGCTGTTTACCCTCCATCATATTATTGCTTTAACGTTTTACACCCAGGATTGGCTGGTGGTCATCCTTGGGTCATTAGGGGTGTTCATGGCTGGAGCGGTATGGTCGTGGTGCTATCTAACCTACCGTTCCATCTGGTCTGGTTATCTTAGTCATGTTCTTGCTGATTTAGCGATCGCATTTGTCGGTTGGCAACTCCTATTCGGGTAACTAAGTTCTTGACTCAGGATAATTACCCTTAATAAAAATCTCCCCATCTCCCCATCTCCCCATCTCCCCATCTCCCCATCTCCCCATCTCCCCACCCTCCCATTAATTATCGCTATTCAACCGGACTTGATATTAGGTTTCATGTATCGCGTACCAGAGGTACAGGTTTCTTGAATTTCAACGGCATACAATCCTGGTAAACCTGCTTCTTCAAGTCGCTCAAAAACCCACTTGGCGATCGCTTCACTAGTAGGATTCTCCAAGCCAGTTGTCTCATTGAGGTAATAATGATCCAAAAAGTTATCTAACAGAGGCTTGACATAGGTCTTGATATCTCCATAGTCCATTATCATCCCCTGTTTGGAACCCTCCTCAATCAGTTGATTACCTTTGACATATACTCGCCCCACCCAGCTATGGCCATGTAACCGACTACATTTGCCGTCATGATGGGGAAGGCGATGAGCAGCTTCAAACCGAAACTCCTTGTAATTTAACCATTCTTCCATCATTTAGAATTAAGAATTAAGAATTAAGAATTAAGAATTTAGAATTTAGAATTTAGAATTTAGAATTTAGAATTTAGAATTTAGAATTATCTGACAATTCCTAGAAAAAACTCTATTGAGTTTAACCTAATTGTAAGAGGTAATCTAGACAAATATAACAGGTTACTGAATAAACTAGAGCCGATTAGTTTTGGTGTTTATGATAAATTAAGATTAGGGTTCAGGATTTATTGGGAAATCATAATCAAGTTTTAATATAGCCATAAACGGTTACCAAAATTGCTGATATCTATCGCTATTTTAAACATAGCATGAACTACGATAAAAGCCATGCATACCTACTCCCTACTCCCTACTCCCTACTCCCTACTCCCTACTCCCTACTCCCTGTGCTATACCATAAACGAAGGAACCAAGGGGAGTTGATATCACTGATGACTAAGATGCGAATAGAAACCGATAGTATGGGGGAAATCGAA
>NZ_JAAHFV010000607.1:0-2021 GCF_010672755.1 Moorena sp. SIO1F2 | reverse complement strand
CCTCACTAGTTTAATGTATTCAGGAAAAAAAATTGGCTTGGATACATAGACTAGTGTTTAATCATTAGGCGTTGCTTCTATAAATTACACAATAATTAGTTAGATAGGCTCTAATTAAGCGGTAAGGAATTTTACTTACCTTACCCTACTACCGAATTATTACTTTATACTCTCTAGTTGACGCCTTAGTAAAGAGGCTAACTTTTCTAGGGAGTTAGTCACAGTTATTCACTAACCCATACTCTTACACAAAAGCAGGTAACTCATGCTTCCTAACCACAGTTTACAAATCCCAGATAAATGGATCTGGGACTTCTGGCTAGCTCAAGATATTTCCGACTATCACTTATTTTACTTGCAAGCTTCTAAGGATTTACCGGATCCAGAAGACCGACATTGGCATGTTTCATTTGGTCACGCTGTTTCTCAGGATTTACGGCACTGGGAGATTCTACCAGATGCTATGAAGCCTGAAGCTTATGGTGACGTGGATGAGTACACTAATTGGACTGGCTGCGTAATTCGTCATGATGGCCTGTGGTATCTCCCATACACCAGCACTGATCGCAAAGAGCAAGGAAAAATCCAACGCATCAGCCTTGCGACCTCCAAAGATTTAATCCACTGGGAAAAACATCCGAAAAACCCGGTGATCGAGGCTGATAGTCGCTACTACGAGAAGTATGATCTCGAGCACCCTGAGAAAAACCTTTGGTTCGATGAAGCCTGGCGCGATCCTTGGGTGTTTCAGGATCCAGAAACAGGGGAATTTCATGCTTTAATTACTGGTCGCGTTAACTATGGTCCTGCTGAAAGTCGGGGCGTGATTGCTCATGCCACTTCACAAAACCTGATTGATTGGCAAGTATTACCACCATTAACTGAGCCTATGACGTTCGGGACTATGGAATGTCCGCAAGTGGTTCTTATCAAGGGGCGCTACTATCTGCTCTTCTCGATCCCCCCAGGAGAGTTTGTTGATAGTAACCTCACGGGAACGTTCTACATGGTTGCTGATAATCCTTTAGGACCATTTTCTGCTCCAAGGGCGCTCTGGGCTGATTCAGTGAAGCGGCTCTATTCCGGGAAACTGGTACAAGGTCCTGATCAGATCTGGTACTTTATGTCATGGCGTAATTTCGCTCTAGACGGGAGCTTTCTCGGCGATATCAGCGAACCTCTGGCGATCACAGTTGATGAGGAGGGCAATTTGATAGTGCTTGAACCAGCAATGGTTCATTAGACGTCTTCGGGAATTCAGCAATAGGCAATCGGAAACGAGGAAGAGGAATGATAGGGGTTCTCAGTTTGATGAGGTACATACTAAATTTATTCCCTCTCCTCTGTCGGTTCTCACTTCCATAGACGAAATGCTTAAGGGGGCACGGCCTGTGCCCCTAAAATTAATATGGTCAGTAACCAATTACCAATTACCGATTACCCATTACCCATTACCGATTACCAGAATGACTTTGCCTAACTGGATTACCTTTTCTCGCTTACTGGGGTTGCCCTTTATCCTATACTTCCTGAATCACCCAACTGACCAAAGCCGCTGGATCGGTTTCGGGATCTTTCTCCTTGCTGCTGGAACGGATTGGTTAGATGGTTATCTAGCTCGTAAACTGAACCAAATTACTGATTTAGGCAAATTCCTTGACCCATTAGTCGATAAATTTTTGGTACTCGCGCCCCTACTAGCATTAATTGAGCTAGGTCAGGTCCCCGCTTGGGGAGTCTGTTTGATTTTGGCACGGGAGTTAGCGATCGCAGGTTGGCGAGTTAACCCCAAGTTATCCGGTAGCACTAGCATACAGGGAGCCAATATCTGGGGTAAACTCAAAACCGTCAGTCAAATTAGTGCGATCGCACTTTTAATTGCTCCAACTCCCGACACCTGGATCATCCCATCCCTAGTCCTTTTCTGGCTATCGGTGGTCCTAACCTTAATCTCTGGTTTAGTTTACCTGTTACCTGCTAATATCTGGTCATCAACGGCAAAATCCACGTCAGCTTGATCA
>NZ_JAAHFV010000606.1:0-2052 GCF_010672755.1 Moorena sp. SIO1F2 | reverse complement strand
ATTCCCGATTCCCGATTCCCGATTCCCTGTTCCCTGTTCCCTGTTCCCTCAACAAAAAAAAATTCGGTCAAGTCCTGGTTAATTCCAATGCTTGACCGAATTATTTCTTTTAATAGTCAAGAGCCCTAGGGTTTTTGACTATGTGTTCACCAAATCAACAACATACCAACTTAGGTTTCAGACTTCGTACTTTCTCCTGAGTTTTGACCTGTCGCCAGGGATTGGCATCCCTGGCAAGTTGCTATCTTAATCTACCAACAGATGTCGAATCAATATACTGATCACCTCACCAGAATTTCCGGTAGGTTGAGGAGTGCTCCACTCATGAACTTGTGCGTAGCCACGGCTATAAAGATTATAGATTGTGACCCGCACGGTTTTGGGCGAACCGATCAATATATGTTTGATTTGCTCCCGTCCTGGCTGGGCTTGGCCAGATAATTCAGGGAGATTAGGATTGTTGGGATTATACTCAAAAGTTGGGAGAAAGTTTTCGATGTCCATAAGGTTTTTTGTGTTGTTTTTTGGGACAATTTTATTATAGATAAATATTTTTTATTTTGTCAACTATTTTGAGAGCTTTTAAATTAGCGGTAAAAGTTTTTTTTAGGGTTATTTAAAAAAAAGCGATCGCTTTTAGCGTGGCCTACGGCCAATCGCGTAGCGTCATATTCGATTAATTTATTAGTTTTAAACTTATAATAAGCTGTTTAAGCATCATTTATTACTTAGTCAACATCATATTTTTTTAAATTAATACGGTAATTATGGTATAGTATTTGAGTTAGAGTTTAATTCTGGGATAGCATTTAAGTTGATAGAATAATTATGTGTTCGAGTAGGAGATATTTCAGAGTATCGAACTTTCTATCGCATTTACTAGATTGATCCCCCCCAGCCCCCCTTAGCTAAGGGGGGAGCCTGGAAATCTATCTGAAAAGTCCCCCTTATTAAGGGGGATAATGGGGTATCCAAACCCACGCAAAAAACCCGAATACCTGCTCCCTAATCCCTACTCACTGCTTCCTAAGAGGAGCCCATAAAACTATCTGGAAAGTCCCCCTTATTAAGGGGGATAATGGGGTATCCAAACCCACGCAAAAAACCCTACTCCCTACTCCCTACTCCCTACTCCCTACTCCCTACTCCCTACTCCCTACTCCCTAAATTGCTATAATTAATCTAATTAACGATAACTAGAGATCAATGATAGAACCCTTGTCAGTATTAGCCGGTTGGGCAATCCCGAAAATAGGGGAATCGTTGTTAGAGATTGTTTCGGGACAAGGATGGGATAGCTTAAGTCAAGCTCTGAGTAAAAGCGATGTAGACAAGGCAATCAAAGGGGGAGAAGCGGCAGTAAAAGAATGGGAAAAACAACGGGATCCGAGCCAGCGCTTATTTTTTCGCGCTAGACCGGATGGCTGGAATGGAGTTAATAATTTTTTGCGGGACTATTTTACACATTCAGCAGTTTTGGCGGAATTACAGAAACCGTTACTTAATCAAGGCAAGCCTGATCGAGAGATTTTAATCACGGTATTTCAACAGCAAGCTGAAGCCAATGACATTAAACTGAATCAAGATAGTATTAAGCCTTGGATAGAGAAATTTATTAATGCTTATTTTCAGCAGACGGATACTTATCTAAAATTTCAGGTAGCTAAACAGGATTATTGTGAGCAGCTAGCTAACTGGTTTGATGATGTTAAATTTGCTGGCATTGCTGTGCCTGGGCAAGAGGTAGAAAAATCCGAGAAGTTAGCGCAAATTTTTGTAATGCCAGATGTGGTGGAAGACCTATCAACTGCTGGCGCTTGGGAAAGGGATTGGTTAGCAGCTGGTAGTGGGGAAACCTCAGAAATAGCACTATTGGCAAAGACGACTGGCCGCAAATTCTTGGCGGAGCAGTTATTGAGCCAAAGTCAGTCAAGACGAGTGGTGATATTGGGTGCGCCAGGCTCCGGGAAAACTACCTTGATGAGTTATTTTGCAGTAATGTTGGCTCAGCAAAATCCTGACATTTTAGGATTAGATGGTGATACGGACTGA
>NZ_JAAHFV010000605.1:0-2067 GCF_010672755.1 Moorena sp. SIO1F2 | reverse complement strand
TGCACCGCCAGAACTAAGAGTAGGAGGCTGAAAAGACATCAGCTCTGTCAGGGGAGATACTTGTCGAGCAGTGCTTTCAAACGTCGTTTACCTGTCTATCTTGTCCTCGATTGCTCTGGTTCTATGTCAGGGGATCCTATACAAGCTGTTAATGCTGGAGTTAAAGCATTAGTTGCTGACCTGATGAACGAACCCTATGCCATAGAAACAGCTTACCTATCAGTAATCACGTTTGAAAGCACTGCTCGACAAGTATCTCCCCTGACAGAGCTGATGTCTTTTCAGCCTCCTACTCTTAGTTCTGGCGGTGCAACGTCTATGGGTGAAGCCCTTAAACTCTTAGCAAAGTGCATGGATCAAGAAGTGCAGAAATCCAGCGAAACCCAAAAAGGGGATTGGAAACCTTTAGTGTTTCTGATGACTGATGGTATGCCCACTGACAGTTGGCAAAAAGCAGCCGATGAGCTGAAAAAGAAAAAGCCAGCTAACATTATTGCTTGTGCGGCTGGTTCTGGTGCTGATGAATCTCTACTCAAGCGGATTACAGAAATTGTTGTCAAGTTAGATAATTTGCAACCGGATACCCTCAAGCAATTCTTCAAGTGGGTAACACAGTCAATTCAACAGACATCCCAGAGTGTATCTCAAGTCATGGCAGATAACCAGCCTATTAACCTACCTCCCCCACCTCAAGGAATCACGATTGTTCCTTAAAGTTACTGTACAGCACCCATCAAGGGTGTTGTTGCTAAACCAGCTTAGTGGAAATATTCTACGGGATTAGCTATGGCCAATAGAATAGGCAGGAGTCAACTATGTCGGAACTAGACCCAAATTTAGAAGAATTAGTCCAAGCGGTTTGCTGGAAGCTCTATCTTGAAGAACATTCGCCTCAATTAAAGAAAAAGTGGCAAGAGTTTACTGATTCAAGTAATTATCAAGAGCAAGCTAGGAAAATTTGTGATTCTCTAGCTGAGCTGGCTAAAAGGGTGTTTGCTTGCAGGTTAAAAGTCGATATCAACATAACCAACCAAGATCAGGAAATAGAGCGACTGTGGAGTAGTTTTATACAGCAAATTTTAGGGGCACAAGGCTCTGTTAGCCAGGAAGATGTTGAAAAATGGCGCAAGATAGTAAATCGTGAGTTAAAAGAAAGTGTCCGTAGTGCAATCGTTAAGGTTTTATCCCAAAAACAGCCAGATTTACTTCCGTTAAAAGTGAGTATAGGAGAAACACCTGCTAGTAAAAATGTCGATAACTTACATTATAATAACGAAACAGCCAATTTACCAACAACTCCTGAAAAGGTAACAGAAGAGGAGCGATCGCATAACACACAATCAACACAACCAGGTATAAGAGCAACTGGTAACCTGCCCACAGGTGAAGCTCCCGAGAGGATATCTACACCTGTAAAACCGCCGTGGAAGTATCTACCAGTGCCAGACAATGAGCCAGATAAACACGAAGATTTTGATTGTAAAGCGGAAAAATCTCCAGAAGGACTAAAGCTCATCGGTGCAAGAGTTCGTGGTAAAGGTCATAAACACAACGGTACTAATTGTGATGACTGGTTCGAGTTTGCTGTTAGTGGAAACTGGACAATTATTGCTGTCTCCGATGGTGCTGGTTCCAAAAAGTTTTCTCGCATAGGCGCAAGAGTTTCTTGTCAAGCAGCAGTTGAGCAACTTAGTAATGATCTTAAGTCTCACAATTTATTTCCGAGACAGACAGAGGAACAGTTATCTAACTCCCTCAAGCGACATGATAATTGGAATTTTGTTGGCGAAGACATAAATTTTGTGCAAACTGCTTTGCACAAAGCTATGAATGGTGCTTATGAAGCTGTTGAAACCAAAGCAGATGAACTTCACCCATTAGCAGATTACTCTATAGCCCTTGGCGGTCAAATAAAACTCGAGATTAAAGATCTTTCGGCAACACTACTACTAGCAGTACATACCACTGTTAAAGCAGGAGAAAATAACTTTAGTATCGTACTAACTTGTCAGGTTGGTGATGGCATGTTGGCTGCTGTTTCTCAAGAAAGTAAGCTGCAGTTATTAA
>NZ_JAAHFV010000604.1:0-2067 GCF_010672755.1 Moorena sp. SIO1F2 | reverse complement strand
ATGGAAATCTTTGTAAAGAAGCTTGAACTACTGACTTCAGTGTAATGTCTCTGTGCAACTGATTTATAACCCATTAACACTATATGGGTTAATCATGGTAATAAAAAAGGTTGAACAATCCTGGTTGAGTAGGGAATACTAAGAATGAAGCTTCTTCGATCAGGTTCCCTATGTCAGAGCCTCTAATTTCTGCCATCATCTGCACCCACAATCGCGAACAATATTTGGGTGCCGCCATTGATAGCTTGCTACAGCAGGATTTTGCCGATTATGAAGTAATTGTGGTCGATAATGCCTCAAGCGATCGCACCCGTAACATAGTTGACCAACGCTTAGACAACTCTCGACTAAACTATATTTATGAACCCGTACTTGGTTTATCCGTAGCTCGTAACACCGGGGCGGCCACTGCCCGTGCTGCTATTTTAGCTTATCTGGATGATGATGCCGTTGCCAGTGCCCGTTGGCTTAAGACAATTTACGAAGCTTATCAAAGCAACGAGAAACTAGCAATTGCTGGTGGTAAAGTAACCCTATTGTGGCCAGATGGCATTACCTCTCCCTCCTGGTTATCACCAGACCTAGCCGGAAATTTGGGAGCTTATGACCTAGGGGAAACCCTAATTGAGATCCAAAATCCTGGTTTGACTCCCAGAGGTTTAAATTACTCGATCAGGCGGACTTTCCTGGAGAAAATCGGTGGTTTTGATGTCAATTTAGGTCGTGTGGGGAAAAATTTGTTATCTAATGAAGAGTTACATATGACAGAATTAGCTCTCCAGGATGGTTGGCATGTTGCTTATCTACCTGATGCTCTAGTGGCTCACAATGTTGCCCCAGAACGAATCAATAAACGTTGGTTTTTGAATCGTGGTTGGTGGCAAGGTATTAGCGAGTGTTACCGGGAACAATTGGTTGGTCGTGCTGGTACTGCCCAATTGTTACGGGGAGGTGAACGAATGATGCGAGGAATCTACAAATCCTTGAAGCACTTCCGCAATCCAGCTCTGCGCTTTGATAATTTGGTTTATGCCTATGGTCAAATCGGTTATCTGAGTGCAGTAATTAAAGGAATGCTACAAAGGAGCAACTCCTCTGTATCCCACAACCAGTCCAGTAATTAATGAGACTGGATAAGAGGTAATCTTATATTATATAGCAATCCGTGTAGGAATTGAGAGAATGTTTGTTCCCTGTTCCCTACTCCCTGCTCCCTGCTCCCTGTTCCCTGTTCCCTGTTCCCTGTTCCCTTTGCAATAGCACAGATACTTTTGGTTGATTGTTGACTGTTCAATGTTTACTGATAAGCCTTAATTTTAGTTAAGGTTTGCTGTTAGTTATTATTGGCCAATAGACTTTTAATAAAACTTCCACAATTGCAGGTGTTTAATTATGAAATCCCCTAACACTAAACTTCCGGTATCAGTTCTAATTCCAGCCAAAAATGAAGAGGCTAATTTACCAGCTTGTCTTGAGAGTGTTAATAGAGCAGATGAAGTTTTTGTTGTCGATTCCCAAAGCAGCGATCGCTCCATTGAAATTGTGGAAGAATACGGTGCAAACCTAGTTCAATTCCATTTTAATGGGTTTTGGCCCAAAAAGAAGAACTGGAGTTTAGACAATCTTGAATTCCGCAATCAATGGGTATTAATTGTTGATTGCGACGAGCGCATTACTCCAGAACTTTGGGATGAGATTGCTGTGGCAATCGAAAATCATGATTATAACGGCTACTATATCAATCGTAAAGTATTCTTCCTAGGACAATGGATTCGTTTTGGTGGCAAATATCCAGACTGGAATCTACGGTTGTTTAAACACGAAAAAGGTCGCTACGAAAACCTGAAAACGGAAGGAATTCCCAATACTGGAGACAACGAAGTGCATGAACACGTTGTCTTAGAAGGCAAAGCTGGCTATCTTCAAAATGATATGCTGCACATCGACTTTAAGGACATTTACCATTGGCTAGAACGGCACAATCGCTACTCTAATTGGGAAGCGGAAGAGCGTGGGGAAGGGAAGGAGTGTAGATCTGGTTGGTCGCCGAATCATAAAAAAAAAAAA
>NZ_JAAHFV010000603.1:0-2071 GCF_010672755.1 Moorena sp. SIO1F2 | reverse complement strand
TGATTGAATCCCTTGTTATTTAAGGGGTTAAGCTAATTTAAACTACTAATTTAGTATAATCAGTCTAGGAGAGCCATAAATTCCAAGAATTTAGGAGCCAGATAAATAGCCATGCCGCTAGCATACTCAAACCATAATACCCTCGTCTGATCAAAGACCAATTTTTGTCTCTCCAAGCCAGTACACCAATAATCGATACTACAGTAGTCAAGCCTGTGGTGACAATGGGTAGATAAAGTAACGCAATCATCACAGGGGGGATTCCCAAGAAAAATTCCCAGAAATCTATTGTACTAATAGCTATCCCCATTCCAATCAAAAAGCATAAATTTAAGACACTAATCAGACCAATGATAAACTCCACTAGACGAGTATGTCGTGAAACTAGAGCTAAAGTTTTATTTTTGCGGCTAATTAATGGTCTAATTAGCCAAACTAAACATCCCCATAGGAAGATTATCACACAAAATACCACCAGTCCAAGCTGTAAAACAAGAGTTTCGTACCAGGCTAACTTTTCATAGGTTAAATGGACATGACTACTCATAGACATAGCAGTAATTTTACCCTGACTATCTTCCCGAAAACTTATATACATATTGCTGTCAGGATACCGAAATAGGAGTGGCTCAACTTCCTCCCATTTACTTCCTCCTGGAAATACATTTATCCTGTGGTCTGGATTAGTTTTAATAGTAAATAATCGTCCAGATTCCAGCAAAACAATTGCTAACTTAACCAGGGATTTTTGAGGATATCGAATAAAGCGATAGCCGCCATTAATTTGTTTATATTGCTGTTTATACTGCTGGGTAATATTAGCTTCAGGGATAGCTTCAGGGATAGCTTTATTAATAATTTCGGTAGGTGATGCAATGGTCTCCTGTACAGGATAATAACGATCTAAAAACTGTTGAACCAAGTCGTCTCGCAAATTCTCATTAAGACTGTTACGATTGTAAGCAATATAGAAACCTAACTTTTGTTCTGGAATTAAAAACACCAGATTAGTATACCCTGACATGCTACCGCCATGTTCAATTATCCGTTGATTATTCACAAAGCGCTCAAAAAAACCATAAGTAGATCCTGCGGCTTGAGGAATGTTCGGAAAATTAGTATAGTGTTGGCGGTGCATCTCCTTTACTGTAGTGTCATTCAGGATACGCTGTGTACCATAACGACCTCCCTGTAAATTAGCAATCATAAAGTGAGCCATGTCTTCAGCAGTAGTAGTTAAAGCTGTAGTAGGAACACTTTTATTACAGGTAAAGGGTTGCTTTATATAATTGTCATTTTGGTACCGATATCCCACAGCTAAGTTAGCTGCCAGCTCAGACGGTAATGGTTGCTGAAAACTACTTTGACTCATATCCAAAGGTTGTAGGATACTTTGGTCAATATATTCACTGAAAGGAATTCCAGCAACCACTTCGACTAAGTAACCTGCCAATGCTAATCCTACATCACCATAAACATATAATTGACCTGGTGGTCGCACTCGCTCTGGTAGATTTTCTGTGAGAAATTTTTCTAAGGATAGCAGCTTAGACTGGCAACGAGTGGCTCCGCCAATCACCCAAGCTACATCGAATCCATCAGTATGAGTTAAGAGATGATCAACTGTAATGGGCTTAAATTGATCAGTCTTGATTTGAAATTCCTTAAGATACTGGTTAATATCTTCATGTAGCTTAAGCTTGCCTTGCTCGACTAGTTGCATTACTGCTGTAGAGGTAACTAGTTTAGAGACAGAGCCTACACGAAACAGAGTTTTGTTAGGAATAACCGGTATCTTATCCTCAAGGTTGGCGTAGCCGTAGCCTTTCGAGAATATAATATTGTCATCTTTTACTAAGGTAAATACCGCTCCAGGAATATTATTTTCTGTCATTTGATTGACAAAAAAATTGTCACTAAATTCTTCTATATCCTGGAATTTAGTTAGTTCTACCTGGGAATCATCGGTTGTAGATACCATCGGCAAATACCGGTTAGATACACTCAAGGATTCCTCAGCAAATACGGGAAGTACAGAAACAGATCGGAAGAGCGGCGGGGAGGGAAAGAG
>NZ_JAAHFV010000602.1:0-2095 GCF_010672755.1 Moorena sp. SIO1F2 | reverse complement strand
TGATAGTTGAAGCGGGAAAAGTCTCCGGATGGCTCAAGGAAAACGGTTTTGAGCATGAGTTCATGGAGTTGGATCACCTAGGCGTTGAGGTACTCAAAGTTGAACCAGATGTCTTGCTTCCCATTGCTACTGCTCTGTATGCCTATGGGTTTAACTACCTCCAATGTCAAGGAGGCTATGATTTTGGTCCTGGGGCAGACTTGGTGAGCTTTTACCACTTGATTAAAGTGAGTGATAATACTGATCAGCCTGAGGAAGTGCGTGTAAAAGTATTCCTACCGCGAGATAATCCTAAGCTTCCCTCGGTTTACTGGATATGGAAAGCTGCTGATTGGCAGGAGCGGGAAACCTACGATATGTTCGGTATAGTTTTTGAAGGGCACCCTAACCTGAAGCGGATTTTGATGCCAGAAGATTGGGTGGGTTGGCCTTTGCGGAAGGATTATATATCACCGGACTTCTACGAATTACAGGATGCTTATTGATTAGCTGTCCGGCAAAATTCATCCCACACCTATGCTGCGCATTAGGTGTGGGATGAATTTTGCACAGAGTATGTATGGAATTGCTATAATATATCTACTGATAAACAAAGCCGTTCACGTAGCGTGGCCTACGGCCTTAAATGCTGGGCAAGTCAGCTATTTACAGCGCGAAAAAATCGAATTTTTGTATTGTTCCGGCTCAGAGACGAAACCTTAGGATAGTGGATCCTTTATGGTCAGCAGGCTATGCAGAAAAGGGTTACAACTTTATGATTAAGGCTCCACTATCCTTACGGTAACTTCATGCGTAGGGGCATCCCGGAGAGGAAACCTTAGAATAGGGCAGCCTTAATCATGGAAAGCGCGCCTCAAAGTTTTAACCCTTTACGCATAACCGACTAACCATAAAGGCTGCCCTATTCTAAGGTAACTTCTGACCGTGTCGTTAATCAAGCAAGCCTAGGTATCCGTTCGCGCAGCGTCGGCGAAAGTCGATACCGCTGGGTGTAGTTGGCAAGAAGCCTAAACTGACTCTTTGAGTTCAGTGTAGGAGTATGTGACTTATGGGTTTGTGATCGTTTCCGATACTTTTTAGCTACCAAAGTCTACCAAGATAGACTTTGGTCCGCCAATGCAAGATGCAATAGCATCCAGGGGGTATCTCCGCGCTTCTCTGACGGAATATCCCGCGAGCGCCATAAAAATGTCAAAAAAGTTATAACACCGGGATAGAGAGCGCAACTATTAAACCCTTGGTTTTCGGCTTTAATTTAAGTTACATAATAATCCCTGTCGGTGTTACCCTAACTTAAGTTTAACAAATAATAAGAGTTTTTGGTAGACTCTGCGACATTTTCTTGTGCTGTTCACTAACCTCCCTTAAGTATACCAAATAGTTGGAGATATTGCTAGACTATGTAACACTTTTTAGAACTGTATACAAACCCTGATGCGATCGCAAACTCAACATCGCACTTTGCTCACTCCCTAAGATGGCTGATTGGTTATAGTGAAATCAAGTTACTTAGGATTCTCGATGACCTGATCAGCTTTTAGCTTCCAGGAAAAAAAGCCCCAAATCTGCAAGCGTGATCGACCACCCATGGCCTACGGCAAACTGTGAGTGTGGGATAAATTTTGCACAAAGTCTTTCACACAAAACCGGCAAGATGCCTTATATTATATTGACTGACAAGCAAGGTCGAAAATACTGCTTGTTGGTGAAATGCTTCACGTATTTGGATGCATCAGTTACCTTAAATCTTTGTCGTTGCTCGTAACTTTGCTCTAAATATCTATCCTTCTGATTACTTTTCAAATATAGCTTAGGCACAAAGATGGTGCCAGTTTGGACTAGATAAACAAAGAGCGCATTTTCCACAATGAAATAGCCCTGGTTAGATATACTTATGCATTGGTTAAATGAGCTAGGTTTTTATTTTTGTCTGATCAGGTACAAGAGCTGAGTATACTTAGATACTGCACCAAGTTAAAATTTTACCTGTAAAACTAGGGAACAGGGAACGTGGAACAGGTAAAAGTGATAATATTTGACTATTTAAGTACTCAAATTGATTGTTATCACTGCCGTTATTAAGTTTTTTGTAGTT
>NZ_JAAHFV010000601.1:0-2105 GCF_010672755.1 Moorena sp. SIO1F2 | reverse complement strand
TAATCAATTTTTCAGCAACTTCGCTTCCTTTGGGCCATTCAATACCCAAGTAGATATCTTCTGTATTTTCCCGATAGACAATCACATCCAGTTTCTCTGGAGTTTTGTGGGGAGAGGGGGTCCCTGGGTAGTACTTACAGGGACGCACACAGGCATAAAGGTCATTAATTTGCCGCAGGGCGACATTGAGAGAGCGTATACCACCACCCACAGGAGTTGTCAAGGGTCCTTTGATAGCAATGCCGTATTCTTTGATGGCATTTAGGGTGTCTTGGGGTAAATACTGATAAGTACCGTACTTTTCGCAAGCTTCGTCACCGGCGTAGATTTTAAACCAGCTGATGCTGCGCTTGGCACCATAGGCGCATTGGACCGATGCATCAATTACCTTCTGGGCAGCTGGCCAGATATCAACGCCAGTACCATCTCCGCGAATAAACGGAATAATTGGGTTGTCAGGAACAATGGGTTGACCATCCTTGTAGGTAATGGCAGAACCAGTCTGGCAAGGGGAAATTTTCTCGTACATAAAGTAGTTTTAATGAATTTCAGATGGAAGTTGGCAATAGACTTATAGTCAGAAAACTACCAGATCTACTGCACTGGGGTTGAGACATTAAGCTTTTTTGCTGATTAACCCCAGGTAAATGGTAGTTTACGTAAGGTCTATCCATAGGGGGATGGCAAAAACTATACTATAGTTAAGCTTCTCATTAAGATAATTACTACTTTACAGGGCAAGAGTGGCAGAAAGAGCAGGTAGTTGTTGAGCTTTCTTCCCGAAAATTCCCATTTCTGGGTATTAGCATGAGTGAACGTAGTTCAAGTTCAAAGCTTTGATGAAGTTATTACACCATGGCTCAACTGTTTTAAATCAGCCTTTATGCTGAAATAGGGGTTCTATAGCTTAAGTTCTCCTGTAATAGGAAGGTGTTCAACTGTTTTACAACAGTCAGCCAAGGCTGCTTTGTGCAGCGCCATCGCTCCTAAAAAATTGCTTGGGTGATGTGTCAATAGTTAGGGCTTCAACACCGAAACTTACAGTGTTATTAGCATAGATTCTGCCTATGGTCAATCGAATTACGATCAAAAGATATGGTGTATTGTTTGTCTGAGTGGGCCTTTCACAGACTTCCAGCCAGATGGCAGCAGCATCAATTCATGACCAATTGGCAGGAGTGTTTGTAGAAAAGGTGGCTCCAGAAAGAATATGAAAAAGATTTTAGTTGTTGACGATGATAAAACCCTGCTAACTCTTTTGAAGCGCTACCTGGAACATCGAGGATACCAGGTAGAACAAGTGTGTTCGGGAACTGAAGCCTTGGAAGCTTGTCTCAAAAATCCACCGGATTTGGTAGTTTCTGATGTACTGATGCCGGAGATGGATGGGCTAGAGTTTTGCCGTCGTCTGAGAAACATTCCCAATGGTAGGCTGATGCCATTTATTTTTTTGTCTAGCAAAGCAGAATTAGAAGACCGTATTAATGGTCATTCTATGGGAGCAGATGATTACTTAACTAAACCCGTTGCTCCCAGAGAACTAGAGGCAAAAATCGAAGCACTGCTAGAGCGCTCGCACCGTATCCATGCTGAAATTGTTCGGTTGATGCAAGCTACTGCGATAGCTCCTGGCCATCTAGCTAACCAATTCTCAACATCAGCAGCTGTTGATAATTCTAAGACTTTTGCTCAGGTAGGGGCAAAACCTCAACCTCTACCCTTGACACCAGCAGAAGAACGAGTATTTTGGCAAGTTATTCAGGGGCTAACCAACAAAGAAATAAGCGATCGCCTATTTATCAGCCCTCGTACTGTTCAGACTCACCTCAGTAGCATACTCCATAAGTTGAAACTACATAATCGTAGCCAATTGGTGCGCTTTGCCTATGAGCAGGGATACAAACGTCCCAAGGAGTAGACATAAAATGAGCAAAATCGGGTTTATTGGTCAATCTTCATTTTTGACGGAGCTGCCTTGTATTTATACTTCCTACAGACATCAACTGAGCTTGAGAGAGAGAGACAGAGAGAGAGAGAGAGAGAGGGAGAGAGAGAGAGAGAGAGAGACAGAGAGAGAGAGGGGGAGAGAGAGAGACAGAGAGAGA
>NZ_JAAHFV010000600.1:0-2117 GCF_010672755.1 Moorena sp. SIO1F2 | reverse complement strand
GACTGTGATTCATTTGATTGAATCAGGATGATTGACAATACTTTACCAGGGGCATAGTTAATACTGTTTATAACCTTGAGGAGTTTGCTAATGAATGAAATCTTTCTAGGACGAGATCAACAACAGGAACGTTTCCGAGATGTGTTAGAATCCTTGCGTGATTCAGCCTCCACTTCCCAAGAACATCCAAAAATTTTTCTACTTCATGGTTTTGGTGGTATGGGTAAAACGACGCTCTTGCAACGACTGTACAACATCAGTCGAGAGGGAGAGTTTCGAAATTGGTTCAATACTTTATGGATGGATTGGGAGAAAGAAAGAGAACACTATATTGGTCTTCAAGTAGACCATGATGCTATTGAGCCAGCTACTATGCTGGAGGCTATTTATCATAAATTTGTTAAGCAGGAAGAATGGAAAGACTATTTTCAAGAGTATAGTGAAACTCAGAGTATCTTGAAAGTAACTATAGAAAAAATTAAACAAGCGGAGGAAGAACAGGAAAGAACGAACCAACCAGTGCGACTTGATTTGACAAAAGACGAATCAGACGTTTACAGAAATTCAGACGAAAAGTTAGCCGAGGCTTTGGGAGCAGGGATTGCGCAGATAGCTGATAAAAAGCCATTACTAATTTTTTTTGACACTTACGAACTGGTTGACCGAATCGAGTGTGATCGTGTTTTGCGCAAGGTGATGAAACATCGTGGCGGTCAGGTTGTGTGGGTAATTGCTGGACGGTCAAATTTAGCAGATAATATCTGGAGAAATGAACCAGCTAAAGAAGCCCTAATTGCAGCCTTGGCAGATAACGATCCCGATATTGTGGCAGTAGCTATCAGGGCTTTAGGGCGTTTAAATGCCCTGGAAGTACCGCAACTTATTCGTTTCCTCAATTTGAATCAATCAAAAGATCGATACGTGCGTGAAGCAGCTGCTCGTCAGTTAGGTTATATGGCTAACGATCCGATAGATATAGCCAAGGTCTTAGAGGCAGTTGAACCTTTAATTGAGGCAATGCGTAATGACTACATTAAGCCAGTTCGGGAGGCAGCTAGTGAGGCAGGAGCTACTATGTATTTTGCAACGGAGTCTTCAGATTATAAAGGAGTAAAATTAAATAAAAATGTTCGTCAAAAACTTCAAGCTTTTCTGATACTATTGGGAATATTATATCCTAAAAACAAAGAAGAATTAGAAGAAACAGATCCGGCAATATTAATGAATAATTTAGACAGTTCCGATGATATTAATGAACGAGAGCGTATTATTCATAAACTAGGGAAGTTACAAGCTCCAAAAGCTGTGAGACCACTGGTTGACTTGCTCCAAGACACCAATCAAGAACCTGATATCAGAGCAACAGCAGCAGCAGCCCTTGGGGAGATCGGAACAGCAACTGCCAATGATGATCCGGCAATTCAGGCTCTACTTAACGCTTTAAGGGATAATGATAGTTTTGTGCGTCTGCAAGCAGCACAAGCTTTGGGGAAATTAATTCCTCCCGTAGGCATAGATGCCTTATACCAAGCTATTAGACAAGATAAATTTAGTAATGTCCGTGATGCTGCCAAGGAGGCATTAAAAAAATATATTATAGATTCTAATCGTTCAACTAGTGAAGATAGACTAAATGCATTTAATTACTTAAAGCTAGTTTATCCAAATGATGCGGAAACACTGTTACAACAACCTATCCCTGATGCCCATGTTTTAAGGAAATATAATCCAGAGCAACAGGTCAATTTTGATAATATGTCTGTGGGTGAACTTATTGATCAACTAAATAATAACAATACTCAAATAAACCCAGATGAATGTGTAGCGATCGCTAAGGCTCTAGGGAAACATGGAGATAGCGATGCCTTAGAGCCACTTATTAACAAACTAAAAGATTTAGAAGAGGGAGATTGGGTAGCACGGGTGTCTGTAATCGAAGCATTAGGTAATTTAAAAATTTCAATGGAGGAATTAGAACAAACCCAATTGGTACAAAAAATTCTGGTGGATAGGTGGCTCTAAGGCATCGCTATCTCCATGTTCCCTAGAGCCTTAGCGATCGCTACACATTCATCTGGGTTTATTTGAGTATTGTTATTATTTAGTTGATCAATAAG
>NZ_JAAHFV010000060.1:0-24640 GCF_010672755.1 Moorena sp. SIO1F2 | reverse complement strand
AGCATAGGTCAAAGTATAACCAGACTGGTCGTATTATTTTCTCTTTTTCATCATCTGATAAATTATCAACATTAAAATTTTTGTCTAGAACTATCTTTGGTAATTTTTCAAAAATTTCTTGATATCTTTTAGTATATTCACTTACATTTGTTATTAATAATTCTTGCTTAACACCTTTATTTTGTATCCATATACTGTACATTGATATCACCAAAGCTAGTAAAGCAATAAAATCACTAAGTACCATAATTAATTGTTTGGAGTTATCTTTTTTAATATGTAACTACGATATGATTAATATCGTATATTTTGGATGGTTATAGCAATTCTAAATCATTCGTAAAATCAGACAAATCTGGAATCGTTACTGGAAAAAGGTTATAGCGATCACTTTAGCAAATATATTTCACGAATCATTTAGGCTGGTTGACTGACAAAACTAATCAAGCACGTACTCGTACGTTTGTATTTTGAATTCCAGTCGATACCGTCGTTTATCATGTTGTGTTCGTGAGGCCATCACTGGGTCAGGATCATGATTACTCGTAAAACGAACCCGACGAATCAGTCTCCAGCCATTTTCGCTCCGAGGCTTTGACCCACTCCAAACCAAATCCGAAAATAGCTGTTTCCTCGTGCGCCAGTGTGTGTCTACCCATCGACGAAAACCGGTTTCAACGATCCTCTTCCCCAAGCGGCTGTGACATATAACGATTGCAACTGCCAGGATGAACCATTCGCCCTTGATAAAGCAGGAACTGAGCGAATTTGGGATTTTTGCACATTCGCTCCCATTGGACTGGTCATCCAAGAAATTTTCCTCGATATCAAAGCGCAATCCATATTCAAGAAAGGATTTAAGAGTGGTCTTTTCATCACTAACAATGGCCCATTATCACCATTGACATTGTTACGACCGAAGACGAGATGGACCCCACCAAAAAGCTTACTCCTTGTGGAGTTTGACATTGTGAAAGCAGAGGGCTTCACCTCGTAGAACATGGAAATCTTTAAGCTGACACCATCCAATTCCTGCTCGCCTTATCCAACTGTCCTTTTTCAAACTTTTCCGATAGTGCCAGCCCCATTGGGTTGTCATGGCTTTCATTAAATCGGTGTGTATAACATCGATCTGCCAGTAAAATGACCGATTACCCCTTTGGGCAAGAGGTGTATGGCTTGTTGCAACATCTCGCGATAATCGTGTTTTGGATACAGAAGCACTGCGATGTTCCAGCACTCGCGCCTTCCACAGGCAAGGCACGTCCGGTGATGCACCACAACCAATCGCACCAGGCAATATTGATCCGGTGAACAGTGAGGTGTCCTTGCCTCAAATAAATAGTGTCATCTTGTCCTACCGCCAAAGCTGCTTGAATCAAAGGTTTGTACAATCGTTCGCGTAGCGTGGCCTATTGGCCATGGATGTTAATTCGAGCAAAATGGCAGCCAGCGTTGCATCCGGCGTTGCAAGCTAAAGGCATATTGGCCTCTACATGGGAACTCAGGAATCCAACGGGTCAAATTTACCTCCTCTGTTTTGATCACGGCCACCACCATCCACAAACAGGTTGTCAGGTGGCTCAGGTGAGCCCAGTCACGCTTGTTGATCTATCCAGCTCTTCAAGGCATTGTATAGACAGGAGTTTTTTTCACAGCATTCCAAGGGTGTAAGTGGTTTCTGTCCTTAGAATGCTGGCTCCCACTCACTTTAGTCAAGGGCGGCTATCTCTCTCCAGATAAGTATTTGAGCACTTTTGACTTCATTTTTTGTCAGTCAACCAGCATTAGCCTTAGGGGCGCACGGTGTGCGCCCCTAAGGATGTTGTCTATTCCAGCAAGAACCGCTATAGTTAGGGTTCAAAAAAAGTCTCTAAAATCGAATAATTTACCGAAGAATTTACCAAGATGCCTCTTTCTGCTCAAAGGGGTCACCGCTAAAGGGTTGAACACCAATAGCAGGATAAATGTCATCATTAGGTCCAAAAATCCTAGCTACTGCTTCAGAAAGATATTGAATACTGCTTTCCAATAGTTTGTAAAAACCCATAAAATTGCTCTCCTGAATTAGTTGAGTTAGAGTTGAATACAGCAGCAGTGGTTATAATTACCGCGAACCTTTACATTTTATGGTGGTTCACAATTACTGCCATGCTGTCCTCAAATTGCTGTTCTCAAATTATTGAGTCTTAACTGTGAGTACAGACTGAAAAAGATTTCTGTCTGGTGTACTTTATCTTATCGAGGATTATCGATTCAGTGCCAGGGTTAGTAATATTTGTTTGGTAATATTTGCAATACTTTTCTCAAGCTTGACTAATCACTAAGATTTGTTTGGTAATTTTGAGAGGATTGTTAACAAATCTGTACCTATTTAAAGTTCCTTTACCTTATGTTAAACATTACTACTTAAACACTACTACCATGAATGATAAACACCAGGAATTAATACCTACACCTGAGGACTATAGCTTATTAACTGACCTGTATCAGCTGACCATGACAGCCTGTTATAGTGGTGAAGGCTTAGCCCAAAAACCAGCTTCCTTTGAACTATTTGCGCGACGTTTACCTAATGGCTTTGGTTACTTGATTGCTATGGGACTCGCCCAGGTACTCGACTACCTGGAACAGTTTCGCTTTAGTCCCCAGGCACTAGAAGCATTACAACAGACAGAAATTTTTCAGGGAGCACCGGAACAGTTTTGGTCACTCTTAGCAGAAGGAAGCTTCACCGGTGATGTCTGGGCAGTGCCTGAGGGAACCGCAATATTTGCTAATGAACCGTTGTTGCGGGTGGATGCTCCTCTGTGGCAAGCACAGATAGTAGAAACTTACCTACTCAATACAATTAACTATCAAACCTTGATTGCCACTAAGGCAGCACGGCTAAGAGATGTGGCGGGGGCCGAGGCTACCTTACTAGAATTTGGCACTCGACGAGCCTTTAGTCCTCAGGCATCCTTGTGGGCAGCACGAGCAGCTATAGCAGGTGGGTTGGATGGCACATCTAATGTATTAGCAGCCCTGAAATTAGGATGTCAGCCTAAAGGAACCATGGCTCATGCTTTGGTCATGGCGATCACAGCAGTATCTGGAAGTGAGCAGGATGCTTTTACGGCCTTTTATCGCTATTTTCCCAATGCTCCCTTATTAATAGATACCTATGATACAGTAGCAGCCGCTAAAAGTCTGGCTCAACGAATCGCAGCTGGAGAAATCCAAGTGACTGGAGTACGTTTGGATTCTGGGGATTTAGTCACCTTGTCCCAAAAAGTGCGATCGCATTTACCCAATGTCTCAATTTTTGCCAGTGGGGATTTAGACGAGTATGAAATAGCCAGACTCAAACAGGCTGGTGCTTGTATCGACGGTTATGGACTCGGAACTCGCCTAGTCACTGGAAGCCCAGTCAATGGAGTCTACAAATTAGTAGAAATTGATGGCATTCCCACCATGAAACAGTCCAGTAGCAAAATCACCTATCCAGGACGCAAGCAAATCTATCGCCAATTTCACCAAGATACAGTTATCAAAGACCGGCTAGGATTAATGGCTGAATCCTGCCAAGATCATGAACAACCTCTGCTCGAACAAGTCATCAAACAAGGTCAACGACTCAAGCTGCCAGAATCCTTATACACCATACAAAAACGCACAGCTGCCTCTGTTGCTAGTCTTGCCACGTCAACCCGACAACTTCATCAGCCAAGCCCACTACCTGTAGAAATTTCTGATGCCCTACAACAGCTCACCATAGCTACCTCCAAAAGGTAACCTGTCACATTAATCAATAACTTAGATTGAATGCCAACTGCTCTATTTCCTACTCCCTACTCCCTACTCCCTGCTCCCTAAAAAACCATAAATATGTACTTAATAAAATCGGAAACCGCTATAACAAATAACTACAAATACCGCCAGCACAGAAGAGACGTATAAACTACCAAAATTACTGGAAACGCCACTCTTCCAAACTCCATTAATTTGCTAATCTTGATTTTACCAGACTGAAACCCCTCACTATTCCCAATCACCACCATCAACAACTGTAAGCCATTGAGTACGTAAACGATAAAAAAGGCATAGTCGAGAGCCACTACATAGCCAACCCCCTCCGGTAGTCCTTCTATCAAGCTCAAATGGTAAAAGACAATCGCTAGTAGCAAGCCACTTACTGCTTCTACGGACATGTGATCGAAAGGGAGAAACATGAACAGGTATCCCACCACCACAAAGAACAGTAGAGGCAATAGATTCTTGATACTGAAACTGACTAAATCCCGCTTGATTTTAATAACCACATTGAATCGGGAATATTCGATATCTGAGTCTGTGTCGATAAATCGTCTATTGCCCAAAGTGGAATCGTTAATCACCGTATCCTGGAAAAAGGCAGCACTCTCAACACTCCAATCGGTAATCTGATCAAACACTTTAGCTGTCTTCCAATTTTTGAGAACTTCTTCTGTAGTGGTATCTCTCATTCCCACGAAGTCCACTACATAAATTAGCTTGTCCCGAGTTAGGTTGAGATGTCGAAATCTCGCTGATAGGGTCTGAAGGTCAAACGGGTAATCGTGAAAATCAAACTTTTCATGAAAATCGGCTTTAACCCGGTATACTTTATATTTTATATCATTGTTTAAATCTGTATCTATCGGTTCTTTTAAGGTCAATTTTTCTCCTGAATCTAGCCGCTCAATGCCATAATTTGTGAACTCGATTTGGTCGGCTGTAATATCCCCTTGGTACCTAAACCAAATGAAAAAATCAACCAAATATGAGGAGGTTTTTTCATCTATGTGACTAATCTCATTGATATCCATCCCGGTGTAAACGATATGGGTTTTTACCATATAGTTATTACCAACCTTTACAATTTCACCACTGTCGAGCTGTTCCTCCAGATTAGCAACAGCCCGTAAGTCCGGGATTATTTGCAGCTGGCTAAATGCTGAAATAAAATTTCTTCTATCAAAAATACCCACAAAAACGGGTGCTACTGCATTACCATAATAGTCAAAATAAATATTTCTGGTTGCCCCCTTGAACGCCGTTTCCTGGCTATTAATAGTTGCTAAGCTTTCTTTAAGCATCAAACGGTCTTTCGGTAAATCGTCCCAGGTAAGATCAGAGCGTTTAATTGCCTCAACAATGGCTTTTGCCGCATCATAATAGCAAGTCGCCACCCATCCCGGCGCTTGTTTGTACTGCTTTTCAAATTCGTTTCTGAACTGTTGACCGCTATCATCAGAAATGTCAAAAATAATCGGAGCTATGGCATAAATTCCATTGGTAAAGAAGCCTACTTCATCTCTCTCCTCTGGGGAGTCTTCAAACCTTTGAGCCAGCGATATTTCGGCTAAGGAGTCACCGCCAAAAATGGGGAAATCCATCCCAGAACTCTTCATTTTGGCAATTAATCCAGCCACTTGATTGCGATTCGCTGTCATCACAATCACTCCTGGGTCTTTCCCGCTATTTTTTAAAGCCAATAAATCTTGATAAATCGTTTCTATGGCTTGGTCTATATCATCCCCTAATACCCACTTACTGACTACTTCTCCCCCTAACTGCCGAAACGTCTCTTCAACAGTCTTCCCTAAGGTCAAGCCATAAGTGCTGGGGCTGTAAACTAGGCTAATATTGGAAGATCCCAGAATCTTTTGGATATAATTGGCGATAAAAGTACCCTGAGCACTGTTAGAAAAAATGGTGCGAAAATACCAAGTGTTCGATTGGGTGACCCCATCAGCAGTAGCTGAGCCGGTCACCGCAGGAATCTTATGGTCTTGATAAACTTTGCCAGCAGCCGTAGATACCCCACTACTGTAATGACCAATCACTGCGATCGCATTTGATTGAGCAATCTTCTTCGCAACCTGCTGTGCCACATCCGGATTGCCTTGGTCATCATAAACTTCAAGCTTAAATTTTTTCCCCTTAACACCGCCAGCCTTGTTAACTTGCTTAATGTAAAGTTGAGCACCGTCTACCATTGCTCTGCCTGAGCGTTGGGCTGATTCACTAGCATTGCTTAACGGAGCTGCGATCGCAATGGTTATCCTCTCTTGATCTCCCTGGAAGGTATCAATTGCTACAACTGTAGCCCAGGCAAGCAGTACTATAGATACTAATACGATGGCTTTTTTTAGCATATATCACCTGATCAGTTGAATGGTCACAGATTACAGGTTACAGGTTTAACGTTACAGGTTTAACGTTACAGGTTACAGGTTGTTCGCGTAGCGTGGCCTTTTGGCCAAGGTTACAGGTTGAAAGTTACAGGTTGAAAGTTACAGGTTGAAGGTTGTTCGCGTAGCGTGGCCTTTTGGCCAAGGTTACAGGTTGTTCGCGTAGCGTGGCCTTTTGGCCAAGGTTACAGGTTACAGGTTTAACGTTATAAAGTTTATATTTTACGTTACAGGTTACATGTTACATGTTTAACGTTACAGGTTGCCAGTTATACATCCGGCTTTCAGTTGTTAACCCTCTAATCTTCAACCATCAACCATCAAACCTTCAAACCATCAACCATCAAACCTTCTATCTTAAACCATCAACCATCAAACCATCAACCTTGGCCAAAGGCCACGCTACGCGAACAACCATCAACCATCAAACCTTCAAACCATCAACCATCAACCTTGGCCAAAGGCCACGCTACGCGAACAACCATCAACCATCAAACCATCAACCATCAAACCTTCTATCTTAAACCATCAACCATCAAACCATCAACCTTGGCCAAAGGCCACGCTACGCGAACAACCATCAACCATCAAACCATCAACCTTGGCCAAAGGCCACGCTACGCGAACAACCATCAACCATCAACCTTGGCCAAAGGCCACGCTACGCGAACAACATTCAACCATCAAACCATCAACCTTCAAACCTTGGCCAAAAGGCCACGCGATCGCTGAAAGCGGGACTTCGTCCATCGCGTTCAACCTTACCTGGCTTCGTGAGTGGGCAATCACGCCCTTGCTGCAATGGCGGCGATTAAACCTTTCTAAAAACCACGAATTAGAACTGTCAATAAAATTATTTAAAACAGGATAAAGGCTTGTGAAAAATGATCAATGATCAATGATTAATAGACTGAATTCTAGCCAAGTAAACCTTTTTACAATCAACCTTGTCTAAAAAAAACATCCCTTAGGACTTTTAGAATAAACTAGGTGGCAATTTAATCAATATTTTTTTAATTTTATTCTCTCTATTGACTTTATTATATCTATTACTTATTTTTAATATAGCGGTTCTGATATTAATGAGGTAGACATAATTTTTTCCCTATTCCCTATTCCCTATTCCCTATTCCCTATTCCCTATTCCCTATTCCCTATTTTCTGTAATAGAGCCATAGCAATTGCTTTAGGTAAGATCCTCAGGGATATCACCGGCACTTCCGTGCTATAAATTCGGGTTCTTCAGTACCTGCTATGCGATCATTTCAAGTAAAAAAAATCATAAAGCTTACTCTACAAGGGAAATGTATTTAATTAACAATAATTTCTAAATACTGCCTCTTTCCACTGCTCCCTACTCCCTGCTCCCTGCTCCCTTTGCCAAAGTGTTAATTTAGCATAACAAGTACGGAAGAGCCTAAATTCGATAAACTAATAGGTGGTAACTATTCATCTATCAGCTCCTCAGCCGTCAGCTTTGGAAGGGTTAACTTCTGTTGCTCTCATCTGAATGTTCGCTTTTCCAGGTTTAGATACTTGTTTAATTCTTTAATTAAATAAAACAATACACCATTAAACCTTTTAAGCAAAGCTTATGAAGCATAAGTAACAACAGGGATTAATTATGAAATAAATGTGAAATAATGTGAAATTAAGCTCAACTGATGATCTGAGCTCAAGTTGTGCTCAAATGGCGCAGATCGACCTAGGGGTCTCCTGTCCATGGAACACTGTCAAGAAAAACCTTTTGAAACCTTCATGAACTTCTGGCTATGAGGCGGTGGATGAACCTTCCTGTAGTGGTATCAATTTAATTGTAGTTAAGAATATAATTTATATTTAATAAGTAAAGTATTGTATTATACTGAAAGGTTGAGCTAATTTGTTAAGTGAACAACATAATTATTATCTTGGCTGAAGTCAGCCTGGTCATCGTAGTTTTCTGTCTAGTCAACTGGCTGGTGGGTAGACTATTCAAGCAACTGATCAGAGTTGCTTGGTTCCAAAAGGTGAACAGCAATGCTAGAAACCTCCGCCGGAACCTCCAGGCGCTGATCGTTATCTGTTGTATAGCGCTATGCCTTCTAATTGTTGGTGGCAACGGTTGGCTGATCTATCGCGGGAAAGACCTCAAGGAATACACACTCCAGTTAGTGAGCAATATTCCCAAAGGATTCTGGATAACCCTTGGCACTGGGTTAGGCAAATGCATCTGCCTTCTGATGCTAGTTGCGTTCGCCATGAAACCCTTGCAGCGTTTGCTCAACTATGGCTGCGTTCGGGCAAAGAAACTAGAACAAATCACTGCTAGTGATGAAAGCATTGAGGATTTGTTCAGTTACTTAACCAAAATCCTTACCAGTGGACTCTGGCTGCTTTCCCTAATCTGGTGTACCCAGTTCCTGAAAGTGCCAGAATCCACAACTAAGTATCTGTACGTTCTTCTTAACATCTATCTGATTATTGGAATCGGGTTGCTCATTCTGAGATCCATCGTGGTCATTATCGATAGCATAGACAACCTGAGTGTTCAATACTCTAGCCCTGATAATATCCTGCGATTCTATAGCAATCTCAGGCATCTGATTCCTTTCTTTAAGGGGTGCCTAGAATATATAATCTATGTTACCATGGCCACCCTGGTGGTTGAGCAAGTAGAGATAATTGCTAACTTAGCCACCTATGGATCGAAAGCTGTCAAAATTATCGGTATCATCTTCCTGAGTCGTGGCTTGATCGTGATCGCCAATTTGTTCCTCGAAGAAGCACTGCTTAGGTCCCCGAAGCTGACTGATGTGCAGCGAAAGAAGCGGTTAACGATTATTCCCATACTAGAGAGTTTACTGAAGTACTTGATTTACTTCGGTTCGGGTATATTGATCCTCGATACCATAGAAATTGACGCCACCCCAATCCTAGCGGGTGCTGGCATTGTGGGGCTAGCGGTCGGTCTTGGGGCGCAGAATCTCATTAACGATATGGTTAGTGGATTCTTTATTCTCTTTGAAAACTACTACCTGGTAGGTGACTATATCCAAACAGGGGAAGCCGAGGGGATTGTGGAGGCGATTGAACTGAGAACTACCCGTATTCGACACTTCAATGGTCAAATGCATATTATTCGGAACGGGGATATTGGCTCAATTACCAACTACTCCAAGGACTATATCTATGCTGTAGTGGAAGTTGGGATAGAATATGATGCTGACCTGGATCATGTGTACAGGGTGATCGAAAAGGTGGGACACCAGTTAAAAGAGAAGTATTCCGAGGTAATTGAACCGACCAAGGTGGATGGAATCGAGGACTTTGGGGATTTTGATCTGTCCATACGAACCATTACCAAAGTTAAACCTGGAAAGCACCGCCTGATTAAGCTAGTGCTTCGTAAAATGATCAAGGATGCCTTTGACCAGGAGGGAATTGAATTAAACGCTCAGGATCCGGTGTTTATTTTGAAACAATAGGGCTTAGGCAATGGAGCTGAGATTCCAGCAGTTGATTGGCCTTGGCCTTGGCCTATTGGCCACGCTACGCGAATGGGCCACGCGGGGCGCGTTTGGCCACGCTAAGCGAACGGGCGGTTGAAACTCCCAGAGTTTGAGGGCTGTTGCACTTTTAGAGAGATGATTGGTGGTGGGATGGAACAGATGAAACAGCGGGAAGAGGGTTAAGTCAGCTTTCAGGCATCTATATCAGGCATATATCGGTAGCATCTACATCTAATTGATTTATAAATTGAATCTCTAAGGGGAGAGGATTGTAGAGTTTTTCCCGCTTATTCAAAAATAGACAAGTTAAATAGGCGACAGCTTAGTAGGGTGAGTTATCAACTCACCTTACTCAAGGGAGTTACTAGGTAAGTCCTGATCAGTTGGAGTTCTGGGTAAATCCTATTTGAGTTGCCCCATTTCTCAGGTTCTGTCCATTGTACCTACTGTCATGCCCCCTAGTTGATTGACAAAAGTCTTTCAACTAGGGGGCTATCACCATTTGTATCAGGAGTTAAGCAAATAAGCTATATATAGCTTGTAGCAGTTCAAGCGTTCGCTGAAAGCGGGACGAAGTCCATCGCATTCTGTTTCCTTTGAGTGTACCCTAATCCGTGGCGCGTTTAAATTTTATAATTCTGAAGCTAAAACCCAACGCTAGGCTTAGATCACTTTTCACGCACTAGATGCTGAAGAGCAAACCTAATCTCAAACCCCTTTGAGCTTTTAACTAACTTTTAACTAACTATGGTCAATATTGCCCTGTTTGGTACCAGTGCAGATCCCCCAACTTGTGCTCATCAAGCCATTCTCCAGTGGCTATCCCATCACTATGACCAAGTGGTGGTTTGGGCCTCAGATAATCCATTCAAGTCTCATCAGACCACCCTAGAACAACGTTCCCAAATGCTCACGTTACTGATTGAGGAGATTGACCCGTATCAAAATCCGATCCGTGTCAGCCCCGACTTGAGTAGCCCGAGAACCTTGGAAACCATAGCACTAGTTAAACAGCGCTGGGGATTACAGGCAAACTTGACTCTGGTGATTGGTACTGATTTAATCCGTCAGATGCCCCGTTGGTATCAAATTGAACAATTGTTAAAACAAGTACAGTTGCTGGTGATACCTCGTTCAGGATATGGAGTAGATCAGGCTAGTTTAGAAAAGTTGAAGCATCTAGGAGCACAATTAGCGATCGCTAATATTACGGTACCATCAGTTTCCTCTACAGCGTATCGTGAGAATGGTGATACAACAGCACTGACTCCTCTGGTTAAGGACTATATCCATCAAGAGCAGTTGTACCAATGACCCAAAGCAGCAATATAAAGGTCAAACTACCAGCTCTAGCCAACGTCCAGGTCAGGGCCCGTCATGTGATTTTTTCCGTCAATACCCAACAAAGCCGCCTTTTGGTACTCCAAGAGGAAGCCTTCCTCGGTAAATCGAGTTTACCAGGAACCTTGGTGTGGGACGGAGAATCATTAGACCATGCTGCCGATTGGCCTTGGCCTTTGGGCCACGCTACGCTAATGGCCACGCTACGCGATTGGCCTTGGCCTTTGGGCCACGCGGGGCGCGTTTGGCCACGCTACGCGAACGGATTTGGGCAGAGAAAATTCGAGTTAACAACGTGAACCTAGAGCAACTGTACACTTTCGGAGAACTAGGTCGTTATCAACCAAAATTGGTTAGAGTCGAGGTTACCTATAACCACCACTACGCCATGGGTTACCTATCCGTCAGTTACTTTGCCCTAGAGCGACTAGAAGAAGCTAAATTCAACACAGATGATGTCAGTGGTATTGCCTGGTATTCCATCGAGCATGTGCCGCAGCTCGCCTTTGACCATAATCAAATTTTGGACTATGGTTATCGGCATTTGCGCAACAAATTGGCAGACAATTCTGTCGCCTTTGACCTGTTCCGAGATGTATTTACCCTCAAAAATATCTATACTATTTATCGACTGTACACCACATTTTTTTGGGAAAACGTCTCTGATTATTACAATTTTAGCCCTCGTATTTTAAAGCTATGCTTCCTGGCTGATACTAGTTGAAAAGTGTCTCAGGGAGCAGGTCATCCATGAAGTTTGTACCGCTTTGATGCGGAGGCATATGCTCGTTTAAAGGATAAACCGTTGGTATTTATTTAGCAATGAAAAAACATCTGTAATTGTGGTTCATAAAATCCTATTCATTGAGGATGACGATTTTAATCGAGAAGTTATCACTGAATACCTTCAGTTGCAAGGGTATGACGTTTGCGCTTTACCCCATGGGTTAACCATTAAACGAGACCTCGCCGACTTTCAACCTGACTTGATTCTGCTGGATCTCAAATTACCAGAAGTTGATGGCTTTACCTTGATCGAAAAACTCAAGAAATCCCAATGGGCAACAATCCCTATAGTTATCCTTTCTGCCTACTCCTTCCCAGCAGACAAAAAGCGAGCTCTCAGACTAGGAGCTCGTCGTTATCTAGTCAAACCAGCGCTTCTCAGAGAAATAGAACAAGCCATAGAGGAAGAAATAACCAATTGATATCCAGTCCGCTTTTTTTGTCATTTGTCTTGAGAGCCACAAAGTTGAGCCCCCTGCCAAACACTCTTGTGGTATACAATACCGATGGTACCGGAGATGATATGAGTTTGAAGTCTTAGGCAGGACTTACGCAAAACTAGGCCAGAAGTTACCTTAAGTAGTAAGTAGGGTTGGTTAATAACGCACCCTACAGATAAGGTTGTTGCGTAAGTCCTGTTAAGGAAATCATTGACATTGATTGTCTCATCAGTCATGGAATTAGTTTTTTTGATTCTGCTGTAGGAGAAATTCCTGAAGGATTTCGCTCAGGTTCTCTATAGACCGTCCCATTTTAGCAATTTTTGCTTCTGTCTGAGACAGTCCGAGAACTGCATTTTGAAGTTGGTTGGCTAGACTTTGAATCTCTTCTCGATAACGGTTTTCTAGTTCTTCTACGTTCATGATTTATTTTTGATTACTTAATCTACACTATCAAGGATTAGGTTTGCGTTAGGGTTTACGTTCGAGTTTACGTTTATGTTTAATTTCGTTAAAATCCTAGGATTATTTTTCAATTTAATATCAATAAATATAACGATTAAATTTTCATAAATGAGATGCCTATATAATTACCGGTATTAGGAATTATTAAAATTTATGTTTGTCCAGAAATTGTTCAAAGATATCAGCAGCAAGCTTTGGAGTTTATTTTCCAAGGTAATCAAAGAATAAAACCAGCCAAGCAATTTCCAAGAAAAATGCTAATCATGAGCCAGTTACTTTTTATATAAAAAAAATTTTTATATACGATATAAACTGTATATTTTCGCCTTTAATTACTAACCAAACCCAGATTACTAAAGATTGTGTGAAGTAGATGGCCTAAACTATAAAAAACAAGCAAAAATGATGAAGATTGCGATCGCTCAACTCAACCCCACCATTGGTGATATTACAGGCAACGCTCAACAGATTCTTGAAGTAGCCAAGACTGCTGCGAGTCAGGATGTGCGTCTGTTGCTGACACCAGAATTATCCTTGTGTGGCTATCCACCACGAGATTTGCTGCTCAATCCCAAGTTTCGAGAGTCGATGACTACACAAGTGCAACAACTAGCTCAGCAGCTACCAATGTCTCTAGCGGTTTTGGTGGGGACAGTAACACCGAATACCAAAGCAGAGCTTGCTGGTGGCAAACCTTTATATAACAGCATTGCTCTACTAGAGGGGGGAAAAGTACGGCAGATTTTTCACAAGCGACTCTTGCCCACCTATGATGTTTTCGATGAAAACCGCTACTTTGAACCAGGACGGGAGAGTAATTCCTTCACCATTGATCACCAACCATCACGAATCACAACTGAGAATGCCCACTCCCCAATTAAAATCGGTGTTACCATTTGCGAAGACTTGTGGAACGATGAAGAGTTTTGGGGCAAACGCAGCTATCAAGTCAATCCCATCACAGACTTAGTTCAACAGGGTGTAGACCTAGTGGTAAACCTGTCCGCCTCACCCTATAGCGCGGGTAAACAGAAAACTCGGGAAGCAATGTTGCGCCATAGCGCTAGCCGTTACCATACACCTATCCTCTACGCCAATCAGCTAGGAGGCAATGATGACCTGATATTTGATGGGTGTAGTGTAGCATTTAATCAGGCTGGTGAGATGGTATGTCGCGCCCGTGCCTTTGAAACAGACTTAGTCATTTTGGAATATGACCGAGAAACACAGGATCTGGTCACCCCACCAGAAACAACTATACAGTCTCCACCATCGGCAGCCATAGCACCAGCCCCAGCCAGCCTAGACGAAGAAATTTGGTCAGCCTTAGTCCTAGGAGTCCGGGATTACACCCGTAAGTGTGGTTTTAAAAAAGTCGTAATTGGTTTGAGTGGTGGGATTGATTCTGCTCTTGTAGCTGCTATTGCCACCGCCGCCTTAGGAGCAGACAATGTCTTGGGGATTCTCATGCCTTCTCCCTACAGTTCTGACCACTCCGTCAAAGATGCTCTCTCATTAGCACAAAACCTAGGTATTAAGACTCACACCCTAGCTATTGGTTCCTTGATGCAGGGGTTTGACCAAACCTTAGCCTCCCTATTTGCCGGGACAGAGTTTGGTGTGGCTGAAGAGAATATTCAATCCCGAATTCGGGGCAGCTTACTGATGGCGATCGCCAATAAATATGGCTATCTCCTGCTCTCTACTGGCAACAAGTCAGAGATGGCAGTGGGTTACTGTACCCTCTATGGTGATATGAATGGTGGATTAGCTGTAATTGCCGATGTTCCCAAAACCCGGGTCTACTCCCTATGTCGGTGGCTAAATTCTAAGGCAGAGGAGTCCCAGGTTAATCAGGATTTGCAGGTTAGTAGGGTCAAGCTTGAACCTTCAGACTCCTCTTCTAAGCTTCAAGCTGATCAGCCTCAACCTGCTAACCTAACTGACTCGAACCCCAAAGGCGAACAACTTTTAAGCCAAACAGAAATTATTCCTTCTAACATTATAATTAAGCCCCCTAGCGCTGAATTAAAACCTGGTCAAGTAGATCAAGATTCCTTGCCATCCTACGATATCCTAGATGATATTCTGGAGCGACTGATCCACCAGCACCAAGCCCCGGAGCAAATTATTGATGCAGGTCATCAGCCCGAAGTGGTTAACAAAATCATCCGACTAGTCGCTCGTGTTGAATTTAAGCGCCGACAAGCCCCGCCAGGCTTAAAGGTTACTGACCGCGCCTTTGGTACTGGCTGGCGGATGCCAATTGCTAGTCGTTGGCTATAGCATTAATCTATCTCCAACGTATATCTGCTAACAGTCAGCATATGTGGAAACTCATTGACGATTTGCTAGAGCTTTCGAGAGTTAGCGGTGACCCGATGGAGCAACCTTTTATTTTACCTTTCCACCCTTCACAAATTATTGGTTATAATAAAACCATTGCTTCGTCTCCTCCACACCTAGAAACTATTGCAATCACTACTAATCTAATGATTAGCACTAGTTAAATTACAATTGATGATCTGTTTGCAAACATAAAAATGGCAAAATGGCAGCCATGTGTTTCATTTTTAATGCAAATCCAAACATAAAAATGGCAAAATGGCAGCCATGGGTTTCTTTTTTATGAAAATTCAGGATTGAAGATGGCTAAGGTTAATTATGGCGCTTAGTAAATTTAAGCTGTTAGGAATTGAATTTACAGAAATCGCAGCTTGTTTGCCCCCATGCTTGACGCGGGGGATGAAAATAAGTTAGGGGATGCACACCCCTGGTCTACTTTGTTTGTGATTAGGAGGTGATCTAACTAGTGCAATACGGGACAAAGAAAATATTATTATCTGGATTATTGTCTGGGAACATACCAGATGAAACTAATGACCTACTTGTTTTATGGTGTGAACCAGCCAACAACATGTACAAGCAGGCTTGGTAGGCAGTAAGACAGACTTCTAAACGAAAACTGTCAGTATTACACTTACTTTGATGCTTATGATATGTACCGAGTTGGTCGAAAACACAAGAGTATTCCTATGGTCAACTTTGCAAAGATTTCCAGGATAATCCGCACTACAAAGCACCTCCTGTTCACCAAGGTCAACAGGAGGTGCGACCCGTGGCGAATTTAATTCTTAATGGGTCAAGCGCACCTATACTAAAGTCGGTAGTTCAAGCCTGCTTTTCTTATAACCAATTATAATCTCCTGTGCTTGACGCGGAGGATAGTTCAATTGTTTTAACTAGTTCTAGATCTGTTGGGATTAAACCTAAAATTACCTGAATTATACATAACCAACTATCCTCCGAGTCAAAAGCTTCGAGTTAGGAGCTTCGAGTCAGAATAATTGATTTTCCAGGAATTTTTAGGAGAAATTGGCTTGGGAATCCACTAATCGTTATTGCTCCTCCCACTAACCTTGCTAAATTATTGTCCTGATTTCTGAATTTTGGATCATGTATACTCATCAAAATTTGCCCATTAATTACCTCAAGATGAGGTAAAATTAAGCTAGTTGTATTTATAGAAGGAGATTACTTATATCCTAAGACACAATCTTTATAATCAAGTAGAAAATTATTGATGAATAGATAGGGTAAATCTATGAATAAACCACTGCGAGTTTTGATTGTCGAAGACTCAGAAGATGATGCTGAGTTGCTAGTGGTTGAACTAAAAAATGGTGGCTACGAAGCAATTTATGAACGAGTGGAAGCACCAGGAGCAATGAACGAAGCCCTAGATAATAAAGGGTGGGATCTGGTGATTGCTGATTACTTCATGGCTAAGTTTAGCGCCATTAGTGCCTTACTCCTCTTACAAAAAAAAGGCTTAGACTTACCGTTTATTATCGTCTCCGGCTCGATTAAGGAAAATATGGCAATCGCTGCTATGAAAGCGGGAGCCCATGACTATTTACTTAAACACCAGTTAGCACGATTAGTTCCGGCGGTGGAGCGGGAGTTAAGAGAAGCAAAGGTGCGCAAAAATTACCGGAAGGCAATCAAGAGGTTACAAGACCTGACGTTTTATGACGAATTGACCGGTTTGCCTAATCGGACATTGTTTTTATACTACCTTCGCCAGTGGTTTAAGCCAGTAAAGCCAATTCACAATCGCAAATGTCTACCGATGGCATACCCGATTCTACCAACTCTTTGCTGGGATGAACCAATTGTTGGAAACACTCAGAAGGATAATGTATTTGCTGTGCTATGTCTGACTCTCAGTCGCTACCTACTTATCCAATACAGTCTAGGTGATCTACTCAGTGAACAACTCCTAGTTGCTACTGCTCAACGCTTACAGAAATGCATCGGTGATCAGGATATAGTGGCACAGATGAGAGAGAATAAATTTGGGATTTTGCTCTCGAATATCCAAGACTTAGATCAGGTGAAAGAGACAGCTGAGCGTATCCATCAGGAGATTTCCATCCCATTTGAACTCAATGGGCGAGTCGTGTCTTCTAATTGCTACATTGGTATTGTCCTGAGTACCATGGGGTATGAGCAACCGAAAGATTTGCTGCGAGCGGCAGATACGGCGATGTATTATGCCAAATTAGAAGGTATTGGCTCCTCAGAAGTTTTTCATCCTAGTATGCAACAGAGAGCTATTGAGCGACTACAGTTAGAAACCGACTTACAACAGGCAATTAAATACGAAACATTGCATCTGAATTATCAACCAATTGTGTCCCTGACAACGGGCAAAACTATTGGTTTTGAAGCCTTGGCGAGGTGGCAGCACCGTACTCGCATCAAGGTTAGTCCTAGTGAGTTTATTCCGGTAGCAGAAGAAACAGGACTAATTATCCCCCTTGGGGAATGGATTTTGCGGGAAGCCTGCAAACAGTTAAGCTTTTGGCAAGACCAGTTTCCTGATTATTCTTCTTTGAGTATCAGTGTGAATCTGTCTGGTATTCAACTCAACCAACCCCAGCTGATTGACCAGATTGACCAAATCTGCACCACCTTAGAATTGAGTGGGGCGAACTTGAAGCTGGAAATTACTGAGAGTGTGTTGGTAGATAATGCCTCAGTTGCTAGCACTATCTTGCAGAAACTTAAAGACAGAAATATCAAATTGTGTATCGATGATTTTGGCACCGGATACTCATCGTTTTCCTATCTAAATGATTGGCCAATTGATATCCTGAAAATTGACCGTTCTTTTCTTAGCAAAGGATTTCAAAAAAATGGCAAAACTTTTGATACGCTAGAAGCGATAGTTAATCTAGCTAAAAAGCTAAAAATTGAGGTAATTGCTGAGGGAATAGAAACCCAAGAACAAAAAGACATTTTGCAAGATTTAGGATGTGAATATGGACAAGGATTATTATTTGATGAAGCCCTCACTGCAGAAACTGTGACCAATTTGATGTTAACCAAGCCAGATAGGTTTTGGTAATCGCTATAGTAGGAATTAAGAAAGGCAAAAGGTTATCCCCCCTTATCTCCGGAATATCGGGGGGCAAGCTTGCATGTAAAAGAGGCCAAACATGAAACCTGACTTGGAAAACAGATCCTACACTGCAAGAGCTGAGCATAAACTAGGTGATTCAGTCTTGAGCACGTCTTACGACTTAGGAAAATGGGCGTTGCTCAATCAAGTAATGAATAGGAGTAGAGTGGGCATCCTGCCCGCGCGAAATAAGGAGGAAACTGGCAAGATGCCAGTTCTACGCAAGATGCCAGTTCTACGCAAGATGCCAGTTCTACGCAAGATGCCAGTTCTACGCAAGATGCCAGTTCTACGCAAGATGCCAGTTCTACGCAAGATGCCAGTTCCACCAAGATGCCCATTCTACAAAACTCTTAAAATCATTCCATTATTCAGCAACGCCGGAAAATGCACTCAAGACAATGGACTGAGCACTCAAAACTCAGCACTCAGTTTGCTTAAACGTTTACTAATTGCCACAGCGGTGCTGTTGGCTGTTGTCCCTACCACAACTAGTTGCAGTCTATTGGAACGGCAGCCTCGGTCAAACTCTACCTTGGTCTACAAAGGACCAGTTAGGCAGGAGGTGAAAGCTGGTTCATTGATACCAGGGACTGATATTCGGTACATCAGTAGGACGGAGGATAAAACTGCTGAAGTGTTGATCAATGGACAGCGGGCATTTAAGCGCAGTGGTGACTCTCTAGACTGGACTGGAAGTCCTCTGAGGGGAGTCGAAATGCGCCTCAACCAGCGGGTATTAGTTTATAGTGATGAACGCCTACAGGCTGGTGGTACTGTTCGTCTAACGGTAGATGGGGTATCTTCTAAACCTGGTTGGGTACCGCAGGTACCGGCTCAAACAAACCCCAGTCTAGTGGTTTACAAGGTTCCAGTTTTATACCGAGTCAAGCAGGGAGAAACAATTCCTGGTACCACTTTGAGTTATACCGGCAAAACCGACAAAGGTGCGCAGTTGGGTGGATTACCGACCGGAGAGTCTCCCTACCGCCAAGGGGGTGACTCGATTAGTTGGCGAGGAGAATTACGCCCTAGAGTTTATCTCGATTTAGTAGTGCGTACTACCTTATATAACGAAGACCGTCTGAATGTGACTGGCTTTGCAACAGTTATCCTAGCAATCGGTGGTTGAGGGTTGTTGGCTCTTGGCGTCCCTTTTTGGAGTTTGGATGTTAGAGTTGAGAGTTGAGATGGCTACTTAAATGGCGGGAAGACCCTACATTGGTCGATGGATAACTCTAATGCGATCGCAACTGATAATCAGCATGCCCTGAAAAAACTGGCGTCGGCAGTAGAAGCCTCTCAGGGACAGTTCAAGCTGATTTTAGCCCGCTGTAATTATATTAGGGTGCGTTTCCGTTTGGTAGCGCAATTATCAACACTCTGGGACCTTGACATTCATACCGTAACCCTTAAGCCATCAGACAACGTGCTCTATGACACCATTCGGTCAATAGTGGGAGAAGAACGCCCTAGTGCTGTGATGGTGTTGGGCTTAGAATCGGTGCAGAATCTAGCACAGATGCTGAGTGTTACTAATCAAGTGCTCGAAGAGTTTCAGAAAAATCTTCCTTTCCCCTTAGTGTTATGGATTACAGATGAGGTTCAGCAGCAACTAACCCAGTTTGCTCCAGATTTCGAGAGTTTGGGGACACCGATAGAATTTGCGATGTTCCTTTGGAACCGCTACGCGATCGCAACAGAAACCTTAATTACTGAACTCAAAGAGACTACCGATGCTATCTTTGACTATATTTTAAAATCTAATATTATAGCATATTTTGTCCCTACTGATATAGGTATTCTACGTTACCGGGAAATTGATGCTGCTCTGAAGGATTTACAGCATCGCGGTGAAACCCTAGAACCTGCGCTCAAAGCTAGTATAGAATTCCTTCGCGGTCAACAGGCCTATGCTAACTCTCAGTTGGGTAGTGCAGTAACTCACTATGAGCAAAGTTTGGCATTTTGGCAACCAGCGCCAAGGGAGACTGAGAGATGGGGAGATTACCAGATCAGGAGATCAGGAGATGGGGAGAGTGGGAAAAATGTTTCTTCATCTAATTTAGATAATTTAGAAGATGTAAATAACTTAGAATATCTAGATAACTTAGAAGATGTAAATAACTTAGAATATCTAGATAATTTAGAAGATATAAATAACTTAGAAAACGGGAGTGATACTACGGTAAATGAGATTACCGTTTCTGATCAGCAATTCCTGGAGCGTCAGGGAATCGTCCTGTTTTACATTGGGTTGTGTTATTTCCAGCAGGGGGAAAAGTCTCGGGAACCAGAAAACTGTCTCTATTGGAACGATGCTAGAGGATTATTCCAGCAGTGTCTTGATAGGTTTGAGCAGTTGAATCGTCATGATTTAGTCACTAAGTTGATCAATCAACTAGGTGAGGTGATGCAACGTCTAGAGGATTGGGATGATTTGTATCACTTAGCTCACAATGCCCTAGGGTTACAGCAACGCCAAATCCTATTAGGGGCGCAAGGTCTGGCACCACTAAAAGCCCAAGCTTACGGATTTTTAGCAGAAGTCGCTCTTAACCAATCTCGTTGGCAAGAGGCTAAGCAAAATGCTCAGAAAGCATTAGACACTATAGCGACAGTTTCCTCTGGTGTGGCACAAGAGGGCACAGAGGAAACAGAGGAAACAGAGGGTACAGAGGGCACAAAACCATGTCTTAACTCAGGAGTCGGCATTCAGGAGAATGCACTCCAGACAATGCACTCACTTCAAACTAGTCTGTATCTACTACTGTTAGCTCAATCTGAGCAACGGCTAGGTGAAGCTGAAGCTGCACTCCAACACCTAGAACAGGCAAGGGTTATTGCACCTCAGGATAATCCTCGGTTTTACAGTCGGATTTTGCAGGGATTGCGATCGCTTTATTTCCAGCAGGGGCAGTATCTCCAAGCTTTCCAACTTAAGCAATATCAACAATCGTTAGCGCAACAGTATGGTTGGGGAGGGTTTATTGGTGCTAGTCGATTACAGCCACGACAACGGATAAGGTTGGTGGGGTTGCCAACAAATTTGATCGGAGCGCAACGCCTTGCCCCCCTAGAGGAGGAGAATCGAAAAACTATAGCGCTAGAAATTGCGGCATCTGGGCGACAGCAGGATGTGAATCGCTTGATTGAACGGATTGGAAGCAATGATTACAAGCTAATTGTGATTCATGGGGAATCGGGGGTGGGCAAGAGTTCTCTGGTGAATGGGGGATTAGTACCAGGGTTGAAACAGACTGTGATTGGTACAGAAGATGTGTTGCCTGTAGTGATGGCAGTCTATAGCAATTGGGTAGAAGAATTGGGACGGTTATTGGCAGAGGCATTAAATAGAATAAATTTAGAGACATTGCATGGAACATCTCTACAAAGTCCAGATATTATTATACAGCAATTGCGGCAAAATGAACAGCACAATTTGCGGACAGTACTGATTTTTGACCAGTTTGAAGAATTTTTCTTTGTTTACCTGGATAAAGCTGAGCGACGGCAATTTTTTGAATTCCTAGGAGAGTGTCTTAATACTCCGTCAGTGAAGGTGATTCTGTCGATGCGGGAGGATTATCTCCATTATTTACTCGAATGCGATGGACGTTCGCGTAGCGTCGGCTCTGCCGAGAGTCCCGCTTTCAGCGAACGCGCAGCATGGTCGGGTAGCGCTAATCCCATGCTGAGTATGGAAATTATTGGCAATGACATATTGAGTAAGCATGTGCGCTATCCTTTAGGGAATTTTTCCCGAGATGATGCCAAGTCGGTGATTGAGCAATTAACTAAACAATCGCATTTTTACCTGGAACCAGCTTTGATTGAAGAATTGGTACAGGATTTAGCTGGGGAGTTCTCGGAAGTACGTCCGATTGAATTGCAGGTAGTAGGAGCGCAATTGCAGGCGGAAAGTATTACTACCTTGGAACAATATTGGGAAGGGGGTTCAAAGCAAGGATTGATGGCGCGGTATTTGACTGGAGTAGTGGAGGATTGTGGACCACAGAATCAGCAGGTGGCGAAACGGGTGCTATATTTACTGACAGATGAAAAAGGGAATCGTCCACTGAAGACCAAGGCTGAGTTAGCTAATCATTTAGGAACAGAAGCTGATAAATTAGAGTTGGTGTTAAGGATTTTAGTAGAGTCGGGGTTGGTGGTTAAGGTACCGGATATTGTTGCTCACCGCTATCAATTGGTGCATGATTATCTTGTTTCTTATCTACGACAACCAGAACTGAAGTTAGATGAGTTAATTACAAAACTAAAACAAGCTTATCAGGCTAAGCAGGTATTGGAAAATACTAACCAAAAAGCCACCCATCAGATTAAGATTGGGTCAGCAGTATTGAGCCTTACATGGGTTAAGTAAAAGGACACAACAAATTGGCTCTAGCTTCGGTGACACTGATAATTTTCATGAGTCATTTTACTAACTTACAACTTATTGTACCACTTCCACAAGCAATGCAGTCGCTCATGGGCAGCGACTGCATCAACATAATATAGCAGGCAAAGGAAAGGAAAAATTGCCTCAAACTCAGACATTCAGGATCTGCAGCTGCTAAACCTAATCACCGCAAAACCCTATCGGTATTAGCGGCTTTGGGAGGCTGACTACGACGAATATCCCGCCAAATTTGAGTAGCTGCTAAGGCTCCATCGGCAGCAGCAATGACAACCTGATTCAGTCCTACCTTTAAATCACCAATGGCAAAGATACGAGGATGGGAAGTGCGGGCCATCTTATCTGTAACCAGATTCCCTCCCTTTTTCTCCAAATCAAATGTATCTAGATATTGGGCATGGTATTTGGAACCCATGGAAATCAAGCCAGCTTCTAACTCAATTACTCGACCATCGGTTAATTCCACTCCAGTCATCTGATGGTCTTCCCCTAAAAATTGCTCAACTGGGGTTTCTATGATTTGATAACCCTGTTGTTGTATTTTTTGTCCCAATTCATCATTTACCTCGAACAATCCTTGGGTAAATAAAGTAATTTCAGAAGTAAACCAACCCAGAGTAAAAACTACTTCCGCATTACCTGCCGTGCTGGCAAATACCCCTACGTTTTTATCAGCCATTTCATATCCATCACAAATCAGACAGACATGGAGGTTATAACCTGCGTAATCATAGACATTTCGAATATTTTCCAAGGCTGGCAGATAGTCAATAATGCCACTAGCAGCAATCAGGTATTTAGCTCGAAAGGTATAGTTTTCACTGTTGTTTCGACCGACTTTTACTCGCACAGCAAAGGTCTCACCCTCATCAATTACTTCTTCGACAAAAGCATCTAGTAAATCGCCACCGATAGACAAATAATGCTCTTTACCTTGTCTAAGAACAGAACGACCAGGGGTATCGGGAGGTAAACCCAGGTAGTTGTGGAGTTCCTGCATCCAAAAAGAGCGGGCTTTGCCTTTATCGATAATCAAAGTATTGAGTAAGTAACGCTGGAGATAGATTCCCGCAGAGAGACCTCCTGCGCCACCTCCCACAATAATTGTGTCGTAAATTTTGTCAGTGGATTCTTGAAGATTTTGTTTTTTGAGTTTCATGATCTTACCTCTGTAGTGATTTGGAAGATAGCAATTATCTATGCCATGAGGTACAAAGGGATCCCCCTAAATCCCCCTTATCAAGGGGGACTTTGAGGTTGATAACCATACCTCATAAATCCTAGAAACGCTATAAAAACTCTTAGAAGTAAATTTACATTTAATTTAAATGTCCTGTTTTAACGTAAATTAAACAGCCTTCTTTACTAAAGGGAGTATGAGTACTGCCATGAGGATTACGTATCCAAGTTCCTTTAGGATAAGTTCCATGTTCATCTTCAAACACCCCGTCAATTACATAAATTTCTTCTCCCCCAAAATGACTATGGTGTTTAAAAACAGTTCCAGGTTCCCATTTCACTAGATCAACATTTTCTGTACTATGAGTATGTAATGGCATTACCTGTAATCCTTTAACTAAACCTGGAACCCAAGAATTTTTAGTTGTATCGATTACTACTCGCTCTTGATCTTCAGGAGACATTTGCCATAGTTTCACCAGAATCGTACAACCTGATTCACTTTTAGGAGTATGGCTTGAACCTACGGGATTGCGGACATAGGTACCAGAGAGATAATCTCCTTTTTCATCAGAAAATATGCCCTCTAAAACCAGAAATTCTTCACCACCACCATGAGTATGAGCAGAAAAGGAACTACCAGTTTCATAGCGAACTAGAGACGTTGCTCTGGCTACTTCGTCTCCATCCCTTTCCAACATCCGACGCTGTACACCGGCCATAGGAGAATCAACCCAAGGTAGCTCTTCGCTATAGACAACAACTCGTTGACTTAAATCTGCATGAATCTGCATGGTAACCTCCTGAAATTAGGTTTATTGTTGGAATCTCTAATTATTGCTTGAGATTGCTAA
>NZ_JAAHFV010000006.1:0-35996 GCF_010672755.1 Moorena sp. SIO1F2 | reverse complement strand
ATCTCAAATAACTACCTTACTTGACTAGATGTACAGTTGATCGAATTAAGTACAATAGTTAATTTTCAGATTTGAGTAAGAAACTTAAAAAACCTGCTTGAGTTATCAGGTTCCTGTGATGGCAATACACTATATATAGTGTCTTTATTCAACACCTCTGTTAGGTCAACGCTATAAAAATTAATAAAATATTAATCAAATTTAAATAAATAATTATAAAAATTATTATAAAAGGGATATTCGTAGAATGTTAAGATCGCGTTGAAATAAGCTTCGAGGGTTTGCTGTGAGCAGTTCAGTTACTTTAGAGCTTCAACCTATTCTGCCCCAGATAGCCGATAACAATCGTTTAAGACTATTTTCTGGTTCGGCAAATGTTTCCCTTTCTCAGGAAGTGGCACGCTATCTAGGACTCGACTTGGGACCGATGGTACGGAAACGATTTGCTGATGGGGAGCTCTATGTCCAAATTCAAGAATCCATCAGGGGGTGTGATGTTTACCTGATTCAACCGACTTGCTATCCGGTGAATGATTACCTGATGGAGTTACTGATTATGATCGATGCTTGCCGTCGAGCCTCAGCGCGGCAAGTTACTGCTGTGATTCCTTACTATGGTTATGCTCGAGCAGACCGTAAAACCGCTGGCCGTGAGTCCATTACAGCGAAACTGGTGGCTAACCTGATTACTGGAGCTGGTGCTAATCGGATTTTGGCAATGGATTTGCACTCCGCTCAAATTCAAGGTTATTTCGATATTCCCTGTGACCATGTCTACGGTTCACCAGTATTGCTACAATATCTGGCTTCTAAAGACCTAACCGATCTGGTAGTAGTTTCCCCCGACGTTGGTGGTGTGGCTAGAGCCAGAGCGTTTGCTAAAAAGCTATATGATGCTCCTCTTGCGATTATCGACAAGCGCAGGCAAGCTCACAATATCGCTCAAGTCATGAATGTGATTGGGGATGTCAAGGGTAAAACTGCGGTGTTAGTCGATGATATGATTGACACCGCTGGCACGATTTGTGAAGCTGCCAAAGTACTGCGTCAAGAGGGGGCTCGCCAAGTCTATGCTTGTGCAACCCATGCCGTGTTTTCCCCACCAGCTGTAGAGCGCCTCTCTAGTGGGGTGTTTGAAGAAGTAATTGTTACCAATACTATTCCACTACCGGACGCCAAACGGTTTCCACAGCTGACAGTGCTTTCAGTGGCTAACTTATTGGGTGAAACCATCTGGCGTATTCATGAAGACTCTTCTGTCAGCAGTATGTTTCGTTAAAAATCCCCCCTGGAGCAGGGGGGATTTTAATTTTAAACAGTTGTGTTGAGTGTTAAGTGTTGACTCGAAACAAGCAATGGTTAACGGTCAACCAAGAACGCAACTGGGTATCAGCCAAAATTCCATTTTCCACAGTAAATTATTCGTTGCTCCTGTAGGGACTAACATCTAACTCACCATTAGTCTTAAACACTACTCGGAAATGACCAAGGGGCTTCTGGGGTACTAACCCAGTCCCTTCGCCACCAATTCCAGCTGCTGCTGGCTTGATTAGGCGTTCTAGAGGAGTTTCTTGGGAGTAATCCCAAGACTCTTTATCAATTGCTTCATAATCAGCAATGATAGCCTCTTCAGTCACACCTACCCGATAAGTTAAATCTTGAGGATAGCTAGAGGTTTTATTCCAACTGTCACGAATTGTCTGAGACACTTTGTCTTTCAAATCATTAATGACAGCGATGTCAGTGATTTCTGGACCTAGGGTAATCTTACCAAGATAACCATCCCAAGGACTGATTTCCAGTATCCCTTCGTCTTCCCCTTGTTTAAATAACACCTGGAACTGAGCAATAGGTTCTTGGGTAGCAATATTGTCTGAAGTTTTGGTGTATAGCAACTCAGTCAGGGGGGTTTGCTCTGACCCATCCAAGGGTGTGCCATTAACAGGTTTGTAGCCTAAAATCGCGCCATCTCTGCCAACACTAACCTGGTATTTTAAATTCCCAGCAAACTGTTTCCGGTTCCCCCAAGCTCGAAAAATTCGCTTTTGCAAGCTTCTTTGTATATAGCGCAACTCTGTGGGATCAGTAATTTCTGGTGCAGTTGTCAGGACTTTTTCTAGCTCCTCAATCGAGAGTGGTGTTCCCTTTGGTGTTGGTGTTGGTGTTGCCTGAGGGTCACTCTCCCCAGTTGGGGTAGTGGTTTCATTGGCATTTTCCCGTGTTAGGGAAGGTTCGGGTTCCCGTACTTCTGGAATCGGTACAAAGAAAAATGCGATCGCAGCTAGAGCCAAACTTGCCATTCCCAGTGCAGCGGGGGCAGTACGCTCGGTTACTGGTTTTTCAGCTTGGCGATAGTGCTTAGAAACAGGCTGTAACGAAACACTAATATCTGGTAGGGTTCGTCCATCAGCCAAAAACTGGTCAATCGCCTCCACCAAGTCAAACAACTGCACTGTGTTCAAATCTACATGGAGAGGTTTCCCTGAGTTGGTCATTCCTCGTGACCCAGGAGTATCTTGCAGTGTCAGTCGATGCAAATTCTTGTCCTCGACTTTCTGCAGATGCACCTTAGCTGGTTTCTCAGCATGGGGTTGGGGGTGAGGCACTTTAGACAAAAATTCCTGAGCATAGCGGCTTACACTATGTACCAAGTCCTCAAAAAAATCCCGGCCACCACTTAGGGGTTGGTTCATAGCCCCTAAATGGCATTCCGCATTAGTTAGAGTTGTCAGCAATGGTCGGGCATCTGGCTGTAACCCATCCCCTTTGGTACTATTACTCCAACCCTCCAGGATTAGGGTACAGTTGGGAAGACTGTACTGGCGTCGAATTGTCATCGGCTGTTCCTGCTGAAAAATCCCTATGAATGCTTCCCCCACCTGCGTTCTCGTGGTGTGGGTATCCGTCTTGATTACAAGGGTTTATCCCTCGCGACAGGCGGCATCCTCGCCGAACATCCAGGACTTTTGCTGGACTGTTCCCCCAAGTCGTTTCCGCTATGGGGCTTATTCAATGAAGCTTTTACCTGAGAGTCTGACGTTTATGAACCGACTACAAAGGATTTATAGGTTAATTTTCCCAATCGTAGAGAGGTCGTGCCTCAGGGTTGCTCAGAATCTCGTCTGTCCTTCGCCGTACCGCTCAAGATGATGTCATTATATCATATTTTTGCGCTCCTAACCCCCACCTGAAGGAAGTGGGGGAATGGGTCGCTCATTTTTGTTCAACCTCTTAGAATAGCATTGAGGGTAATGGATAATTGGTAATGGTTAATTAATCTGGCTATACTTGATGGCATGGCGATAATCAGCAACGGCAACATTCAAGGCAATTCCCCATCAAACAAACTAGTCCATAATCTTTGCCTTCCAGAAGTGCCTGTACAGAACAGAAGCTGACTCAATAGAGAAATTGCCAGTTCATTCAACTTTTCTTGAGAGTTATAGGCAGCAACTTTAGAGCGACGGGGGTTCATCCGGCTGCGAAAATGAGCCTGGAACCTTTCCAAATACTTATATAGGCGAAAATGTTGTTCTAGAGGCACCTGCTTTTCCAGCAGTTGTTGATAAGCGGTCAACAACTGCCTAATCAGAACGGTCATTCGGCGTGCCATATGACTAGCAATCACCACTAGAGCCTTAGCTTCTTCTGGAGTTAAAGGACGTCGTGTGTAAGAGCGCCGCCAGGGATTGGTAGAGCGCATACGCCACAGGACAACACGATTTTTAATAATGTCCTGAAGTTCCAGCTCTCTAGCCGCCAATAGCATCGCCTCAGAACCTCCCAGTTCCAGAGCTTCAATGGCTAGTAAAATTAGGTCAATATGCAACCGAGTTCGTGGTGGACAGCCCTGAGCTGGAATCCTGAAATCAGGTAGGCTATCTAAAATTATTGGCTTTGACTGGGAAGCAGGACTATTGGTCAGCATTACGGTCCGTCGAAAGATTCACTCTAATAGCGCTTATCCTACAGCGAAAACCTTTTGAATAGATTTGTTCCAAGGAATCACACAAGGTTCAGCTTTCTAGTGTACGCTTTTACAGAAAGGGAATGGCAAGCTATAGTTTGATTCAAACCCGATTGATAACTAACTTCACCTACCGATGGATTTAAAATCTCTGATTCGCGATATCCCTGACTTTCCCAAACCAGGGATTGTATTTCGGGATATCACTACCCTCCTGAGAAATCCAGAAGGACTGCGCTACACTATCGATACCTTAGCTCAAAAATTTCAGGAAGCAGGAGTAAGGGCTGATTATGTCGTGGGTATGGAGTCTCGTGGTTTTATATTTGGACCACCTATAGCTTACCAACTCGGGGCTGGGTTTGTCCCAGTGCGCAAACCGGGTAAGCTACCAGCACCGGTATACTCGGCTGAGTATGACCTAGAATACGGCACAGACAAGTTGGAAGTCCATCAAGATGCTTTCACACCTAACTCCCAGGTTGTGATTATTGATGATTTAATTGCTACTGGAGGAACAGCAGCAGCTACAGTCAACCTGGTAGAACAAGCAGGCGGTCAAGTGGTAGGTCTTGGCTTTATCATCGAATTACGGGATTTAGGTGGACGTCAGCAACTGCCTGATGTACCCCTGATCACCCTGGTTGACTATTAGTTAACCATTATACTTAACCATTACTTATTAGTCATTGCTCAAAAGATAAGTTTATAAGAATTAAGAATTAAGAATTAAGAATTAAGAATTAAGAATTAAGAATTAAGAATTAAAGGACTTTAAAGCAATGACGAATGACTAACAACTAACGACTATTATATGACTTCTTCTACTAGAGATTCTAGCATTATCAATCGGTTTGATGGGGCTTGGCATAGACTAAAACTTCTGGTCACGAGTGAGACCTTTCTATACGTGGTCAAGCGACTGTTGCAGGGTCTTTTGACCTTGCTGTTGGCATCTGCTCTAAGTTTTGCCATTATTCAGCTTGCACCGGGAGATTTTCTGGATACCCTCAGGCAAAATCCCAAAATTTCCCCGGAACGCATCGAGGAACTCAAGGAGCAATTTGGTTTAGATCAGCCAGCAATTGTGCAGTATTGGCGTTGGCTAGTACGAGTTGTGACCAAATTTGACTTTGGTACCAGTTTCGCTTACTTCCGTCCCGTCTCCTCTTTGTTATTGGAGCGGATACCAGCCACCTTACTCTTAGCAATAGCCTCAATCTTTATTACTTGGGCGATCGCAATTCCTCTCGGTATCCTGGCTGCTGTCAATCAGAATCGCACCACTGACCGATTTCTACAAGTCATTAGCTACACAGGTCAGGGTTTCCCCAGCCTAATCACTGCTCTGTTGCTGCTCATCCTTGCCCAGAATCTTTCCCCCTTATTTCCTGTCGGTAGTATGACCAGTATCAATCATGATGATTTATCCGCCATTGGTAAGGTTTTGGATATTGGCTGGCATATGATTTTGCCAACTATTGCTCTATCCATTACTAGTTTTGCTGGTCTACAGCGAATTACTAGGGGTGAATTACTTGATGTGCTACGGCAAGACTACATTCAGACAGCCCGTGCTAAGGGACTCCCAGAAAATCGAGTTATCTATGTCCATGCCTTGCGCAATGCTATCAATCCTCTGATTACCATCCTTGGCTTTGAGTTTGCTTCTCTACTCAGTGGCTCATTTATTGCTGAAATTTTCTTCAACTGGCCAGGTTTAGGTCGTTTGATTTTACAGGCGGTAACTGCTCAAGACCTCTATCTGGTAATGGGAAGCTTGATGATGGGGGCTACAATGCTGATTTTGGGTAATTTGTTAGCAGACTTGCTGCTGAAAGTAGTTGATCCCCGCATTCGTCTGGAAGATTTGAAATAGACAATGGATAATGAAGTCTCAAGGATTAAGTGGTAACTCTGTGTTTCCTTGTCCGAAGTTACCTTTTTAGGTCAATTTTTGTTTACAACCAAAATAGAATAAGACCTTTGATTAAATCAGGAAAAAAAACTGAAACTATTGTCCCTAATACCTCCTGCCTTATGCCTTCAGCATAGCTGCCTTGCTAACTCGCGGACGTGCCTCAGCACTATTTTCGTAAGTATTCAGCCGTCAGCGATCAGCGATCAGCTATCAGCTAATGCGCTACCCGCACGCTAATTGATGTGCTAGCAGACACTTTCACTGCACTGGGTCGGATGAGTAAAATGAGCAGGGATTTTCAAGCAGCAGTACCACTCAGTAAGCTGATTTTATACCTTCCGTTGATTAGCTGACTGCTGACTGCTGATAGCTGAATGCTTACCTATTTTCAAGATGTTTACCCAAATTCATTATCTGATTCTTTCTAGAAGGAACGGTCGTTATCTGGTTGCCCAACCCAAAGCTGGTAGCCCAGAGGCTGGCGCTGGATATCTGTTGATGTTTCGCGAACACTTTGATGCCCTGAGTTATATCAATACCCACGGTGCTGATTTAGCTGACCAATTTTCTGTAGAGTCGGTTTCTGGGAGTCAGTTGAAGAATTTGCTGGAACGGTGGGGGTTTGTTGGTGTGGGTGTTGTTCAAGACCCATTGGTACCTCAAATTGAGTTTTTTTCTTACGGATAAGGGCTATTAGGTGACACAAGCAGACTATTCAAGTAGTCCCAAAAATAGCGATCGCATTTGCCCAAGCTCTCTGGCTTGACTGGGGATAATTCATAGCCCTAACCTCAAAGCAGCTGCTGAATCACCGATAGAGCAATATAACCGTCGTTCCGTGATTAATTTTTTTGAACAGGCAATGATTGGGAGGGCTGGTTATTCTCTGATTGATATTTCCTCTTGCTTGTTGATCACGACAACCATCACACCGCTGCTGGGCATATTGTTAATATGCATAGATTTTGTTTAAATTTTATTAAGGAGTAAATATAAGGAGTAACTATGAAAGACCTCACTGCTTATCGAAATATCGGTATCTTTGCTCACGTGGACGCAGGCAAGACAACTACAACAGAGAGGATACTAAAACTTACCGGGAAAATCCACAAAATTGGTGAGGTTCACGAAGGTGCAGCTACAACGGACTTTATGGAACAGGAACAAGAGCGCGGTATTACTATTCAGTCTGCCGCCACCAGTTGTTTCTGGAAAGACCACCAACTCAACATTATTGATACCCCAGGTCACGTAGACTTTACCATTGAGGTTTATCGTTCCCTCAAGGTTCTCGACGGTGGCGTTGGTGTTTTCTGTGGCTCAGGTGGTGTAGAACCCCAGTCAGAAACTAACTGGCGCTACGCCAATGATTCAAAAGTTGCTCGGATTATCTACGTAAACAAACTTGACCGTCTGGGGGCTGATTTCTACCGAGTGGTTAAGCAGGTAGAAGATGTCCTTGGTGCTAAGCCTCTGGTAATGGTACTGCCGATCGGAACTGAGAACGATTTTGTGGGTTTAGTGGATTTGCTAACCCGTAAGGCATGGGTATGGGATGAGTCTGGGGATCCCATGAACTATGAGATTCAAGATGTTCCCGCCGACATGGTTGATGATGTGGAAACCTACCGCGAGCAGTTAATTGAAATGGCTGTGGAGCAGGATGACGAAGTGATGGAACAGTATCTAGAAGGGGAAGAACCAGATATCGAAAGCCTTAAGCGTTGCATTCGCAAGGGAACTCGTGAGCTGGCTTTCTTCCCTACCTACTGCGGTTCATCCTTCAAGAATAAGGGAGTGCAGTTGGTACTTGATGCTGTAGTTGACTACCTGCCGAATCCCACTGAAGTCAAACCCCAGCCAGAAATCGATTTAGAAGGTAACGAAACCGGTACACTTGCCTATGTTGACCCAGAAAAACCTTTGCGTGCTTTGGCATTTAAGATCATGGATGACCGCTTTGGTGCTCTGACCTTTACCCGTATCTACTCAGGAACCTTATCCAAGGGTGACACAGTACTTAATACCTTCACCGGTAAAACTGAGCGTATTGGTCGTTTGGTAGAAATGCATGCGGATTCCAGGGAAGAAATTAACTCTGCCCAGGCAGGTGATATTGTTGCCATCGTTGGGATGAAAAATGTCCAGACTGGGCATACCCTCTGTGACCCGAAAAATCCTGCTACTCTTGAGCCGATGGTCTTCCCAGACCCCGTGATTTCCATTGCGATCGCACCTAAGAAAAAAGGTTCGTCTGAGAAAATGGGCATTGCCCTAAGCAAGATGGTTCAGGAAGACCCATCTTTCCACGTTGAAACTGACCAGGAAAGTGGGGAAACGATCATTAAGGGCATGGGTGAGCTGCACCTAGACATTAAGGTTGATATCCTTAAACGGACTCATGGCGTTGAGGTGGAGGTAGGTAAGCCCCAGGTGGCATACCGTGAATCCATTACTAAGCGCATCGAAGACAGCTATACCCACAAGAAGCAGTCTGGTGGTTCTGGTCAATATGGTAAAATCGATTACGTTATTGAACCTGGTGAAACCGGTACTGGCTTCCAGTTTGAGTCCAAGGTCACTGGTGGTAATGTCCCCAGAGAATTTTGGCCTGCTGTGCAAAAGGGCTTTGAAAGCAGTATTCAAAAGGGTCTGTTGGCTGGATTCCCTTGTGTGGACTTCAAGGTTACCTTGACTGATGGTGCTTACCACCCCGTAGACTCATCGGCTATAGCCTTTGAAATTGCGGCCAGGGCTGCTTATCGGCAATCCTTTGGCAAGGCTTCACCTCAATTGTTAGAGCCAATTATGAAAGTGGATGTATTCACACCAGAAGATTACATGGGGGATGTAATTGGTGACCTCAATCGCCGCCGTGGGATGATTAAGTCTCAGGAGAAAACTCTTACTGGTGCTCGCATTAAGGCAGATGCGCCTTTGAGTGAGATGTTTGGCTATATTGGTGACCTGCGTACTATGACATCCGGTCGTGGTCAGTTCTCAATGGAGTTCTCCCACTACGCCCCTTGCCCAAATAATGTGGCAGAAGAGGTGATTAAAGAAGTGAAGGAACGCGAGGAAGCCGCTAAATAATCTTTTGATTTAACCAGAGTTCCTGGCTGCTTTTAGACTGGCCAGGAACATCATGTTATCAATGATTAAGTCTGTGCCATCACCATGCCCATCAAGGCAATCACCGAAGCATTGTTATCAATAGCATATTCATTAGTAGCCCAAGACCGCTCATCATCCACATAACTCAACATTCCCAACCCTTTAGGCGCAATCCCATCCTGGGCATCAGTATTAGGACCCCCTACCATCAGACCAGGGATGACAATTTTTTTAGCTCGGGAAATCCGGTGATGAACATTACGCACGGAGTTGCTACCAACACCGGTAATAAAGCAAAGATTAAAATGATTCCGCCCCAGCAAATAATCTAACTGCTCAACAGCTGCCTTGTAGTAGCCTCGATTCCCAGTGATGCGGTAGGCATAGAGTAGGGTAATTCCTTCTTCAGCTATCTTGTGATTAGAGGCCCAATGGAATTTATCAATAGCTAAACGGTAGCCACTACGGTTAATCTTTTCCATCAGAGTATCCGCCCTTCTCATCAGCCTAGCTGTGATTTCTAATTTCAGTTTGTCTGACCCCTTCCTTTGTTTCTGCACCAAATAGTTAACCATTGCTAGAGGAGAGGGATCTTTCCAACCAAACTCACCATAGTCGAAGGCGGTGATAGTTTTAGCTAAGTATTTTTCGTAGCTAGTCTTCCCTGTAGTAATATACAGTTCTACGGCTGCCCAGAAGCGGTCATCTTGATCGGTTTTTAAGGATTCTTGCTGATCCCACTCTCCAAAAAGATACTTACCTGAACCGGTGTCATCTCCTTCTTGCCAATCCACCTTCATAGATCGCTGTTTTCGGAGAAACCCCCAGGCTTTCTGTGCCGCTTGTAAGTAGGTTTGAGCCTGTTGCTTGTCAAAGGGAGTATAAACTCTAGCAGCCATTGCCATTACTGCTGCAAACTTGCCAGTCTCAGGTGTCGAAATCCCAAAAATGTACCGTGCTTGAGTATCTTGATTGGGTAGAATTTCCCCTGGCCAATTCTTTCCTGACAACTTGCGGTAGACAGCACCATCCTCCCGCTGCATCTTCAACAGCCAATCTAATCCTACTTTGACCTCATCGAGTAGATCAGGTCTACCATTGCCGCTTTCTGGTATAGTTAATTGGTTGTCCCTAAATAATTTAGGATATTGCTCGTACAAGTTTAACAACCGTCCGATGGTGACTGTCATTGGCGCAACATATTTAGCAAAATCCCCAGAATTATGCCAGCCACCTTGGGCAGATTTGAAGTCACCAGCTTTATGAAACTCATCGTTGTGGGCAATAATCCCATCTTTGAGATGGCAGGGGGGATGTTTTACTCCAGATACTGAATCATTTACAGCAACACCGCACCGTTGCAAATAGTATGACCGGAGTAGCTTTGTAAAGGTATCCTTATAGATTTGCTTACCAATGCCAAACGGATAAGACTGACTATAGCCGTATTTGAGGTAATAGCTACCTGATTTATCGAATTTAGTAAAATCAATAACTCTAATTTTATCATTACTGGCTTTATCGCTTACAGAATTTCCCAGGTTGGTCACAAAAACCGTTTTGTGAGTGATTAAATCAACCAGTTCAACCTGCTTCTTTTCCGAATTGGGGGCATTGATTAAGAAAGCCAACTTAGGCCCAGTTGGGTAATAGCCTATTTGATTGATAACAATTTTTCCTCTAGCTGCTGGATTATAGGGTTGAGCATTAAGCTTGGAAAAAAATCCATAAGCGATCGCACTAATCCAGCCAATAATAAAAAATCTTCTATCTATTTTCATCGTGAAGCTTTTACTTCAATGATATCTTGATTATGGGTCTTTTGGAAATTTTCCAGAACGAACCTCTGTACTAAACTCCTGCACGGCTTGGGTAATTACCTCGCGCAAATTAACATAAGACTTAGCAAAGGGTGGCTGGCGCTCGGAAAGCCCTAGTAAATCCGCTGTCACTAACACCTGCCCATCACAGTTGGGTCCAGCTCCAATGCCAATGGTGGGAATAGTTAATTTTTGTGTAATTGACCTTGCCAAATCGGGGGGAATATGCTCTAAAACGATAGCAAAGGCACCAGCTTGCTCCAATGCGATCGCATCCTGCAAAATCCGCTCCCCAGTTTCCGCTGTTTTGCCTTGTTGCCGTAAACCCAGTAGATGAATAGACTGCGGTGTTAAACCTACATGACCCATCACCGGAATTCCCACAGCGGTAAGTCTGGCCACAGTTTCAGCCATGGCAGGGTATCCTCCCTCCAACTTCACTGCCACTGCCCCAGTTTCCTTCAAAACTCGACCGGCAGAGTGGATTGCCTGCTGAGGACTTTCCTGATAACTCAAAAACGGCAAATCACAAACCACTAATGCCCGTTTAACACCCCGACAGACCGCTTTGGCATGGTGAATCATTTCCTCAAGGGTCACTGGCAGCGTTGTCGAGTAACCCAGCGTAACCATTGCTAGAGAATCCCCGACCATGATTATGTCTACTCCCGCTTCATCCAACAGCTGAGCGATCGCATAATCCGCAGCAGTCAGCACCACAATCTGGCGCTCCTGTTGTTTCCATTGATTCAACTGCTTGATAGTAACTGCCATAACCAATAAGAGTTTCAGTCAATCCAATTAATAATTCTGAAAGATGCTGATGAAAAAAACTAAACCGAACTATGGAAATCTTTGTAAAGAAGCTTGAACTACTGACTTCAGTGTAATGTCTCTGTGCAACTGATTTATAACCCATTAACACTATATGGGTTAATCATGGTAATAAAAAAGGTTGAACAATCCTGGTTTTCGTGCACTTCGGGATGCCGCGGTAGGGGGCGAACACGTGGAAGGCGTAGCGCAGCTCCTTGAGCGCAGCGTTCACCAGCTTGAGATCGGCCCGTCTACTCCCTACTCCCTACTCCCAGATCCGCTGTTCCCTTTGGTATATAAATTGTAAGTTAAACAGATGGTGTTAAACTATGCAGGTTCATCGACTTCCAGCCCTTTCTGACAACTATATATTCTTATTACACGACGCCAAGGGGAATATTGCTGCTGTTGTTGATCCAGCCGAGGCTAAACCAGTGGTACAGCGTCTGAGAGAACTGGATGCTGAATTAGTGGCTATTTTCAACACTCACCATCACATGGATCATGTGGGGGGAAATCGACAGTTGATGCAGCAGTTTCCAGATGTGTGTGTATATGGGGGAGCTGAAGACCGGGGTCGGATTCCTGGTCAACAGGTGTTTTTAGAAGAATGCGATCGCGTCGAGTTTGGTGATCGGATTGGTGAAGTCTTGTTCGTTCCCGGACACACCAGAGGACATATTGCCTACTACTTTCCCCCAGTAGTCCCTGGTGAAACCGGTGAACTCTTCTGTGGCGACACCCTATTTGCGGGCGGTTGTGGCAGACTATTTGAAGGAACACCAGGCCAAATGGTAGAATCCATGAGCAAGCTAAGGGATTTACCAGATAATACACGAGTATGGTGTGCTCATGAATACACCCTGAAAAATATCCAATTTGCCCTGAGTGTCGATGGTGAAAACCTGGACTTACAAGGGAGATTTGCCCAAGTCCAAGAGGCGCGTGATCGTAAAGAGGCAACGGTACCTTCCCACTTAGGGGTTGAAAAGCACACCAATCCATTTTTACGTTGGGATGAGCCTGCCCTACAGTCGGCTGCTCAAGCAAAAGAACCCGTTAAGACATTTGCACGGTTACGGGAAATGAAAGACCGATTCTAAGATTATTGATAAAGCCTTGATCAAGGGACATATTTCCTTGAGAATATGTCCCTTGATTAGTTGGACTATAATCAAGGTTGAGTTAATAAATTTAGTTAATCCAAGCAATAGAAAAAACCCATGCTTAGCGAATTGCAGCAGAGAAAATTGACCAGGTTGTTTAACCTGTACGATCAGCAAACAAACGGTGTTTTAACCCAAGCCGATTTTGAACGGATTACTGATAACCTTGCTGCGATCAGGGGTTGGACACCGGGGTCGCCATATTATGACAATCTTCTGGCTATTTACATGAGGATTTGGAATGGCGTGCAAAAATTTACCGACCAGAATCAAGACCAGCAAGTGACCTTGGATGAATGGTTGACTTATCACGAAAATGTCCTGAGTGACACCGACGGTAACGAAGCAGTAGTCAATGCTAAAGCGGCAGGGATTATTTTCCTATTAGATTCTGATAAAGACGATAAAGTTACTCTGGAAGAATACCGACAGTTTTTTAAGGCTTACGGTATTGACGACAGTCAAATTGAAGAAATTTTTGGACGCTTCGATCAGAACAATGATGGTTACATTGACAAACAAGAGATATTAGATCTAGTTACCGAATTCTATTACAGTCAAGATCCAGACGCTCCAGGAAACTGGATTTTCGGTTCCTACTGATGATTTAGTTTTGCCTATTGGCGGATATGTTATCCCCGAAAGGGTTCACAAAGTGTTTTAATTGACACCGAGCCCTCAGCCCTCAGCACTCAGCACTCAGCACTCAGCGCTAAGTTGCGATCGCTTACAAATTGTCGTAAGATGGAATGTTTGTCGAAGCATTATCCTTCACTCTAAACTATACCCGAAATTAAACACTATGGTAAAACGTGTACAAGTCGTTTTAAGCAAAGACGTTCATAAACTTGGAAAAGACGGTGATTTGGTAGAGGTAGCTCCCGGCTATGCTCGCAATTATCTGATTCCCCAAGGAATTGCAGTTAGGGCTACCTCTGGTGTTCTCAAGCAAGTTGAGCGGCGCAGAGAGCAAGAACGGCAGCGTATCCTCGAAATCAAGCGACAAGCTGAGTCGATGAAGACTGCTCTACAAACCATTAGCCGCTTTACTATCTCGAAGCAGTTGGGTGAAGATAATGCTATCTTCGGTACTGTTACCAGCCAAGACTTGGCAGATGCAATCCAAGAGTCTACGGGCAAAGAAATAGACCGCCGAGGTATTACTATCCCTGAGATTAGTCAACTTGGTTTCTATAATGCAGAAATTAAGCTTCATCCAGAAGTTACAGCCACTGTAGAAATTCATGTTGTTCCCAAATAAGTTAATTAATAGTTTGTTTAGTTTGTTGAGAGTTGACAGGATGATGCAGTCAACTGTCAATTAAATAACAGGTGCGACCCGTGATGGCGAGCAATCCCTTGACCGTAGGTCACGCGGGGCGCGTTCGCCATCACGGAAAGCGCACCTTAGGTTCTTAATTTGTTCAGATTGTATTAGTCAGCTGATAGCTGATACGCGACACGCTGATAGCTCATAGCTGACCTTTACCCTGAACTTAATCGACTAGTTTACTATGACTCAAACCCCAGATTTTTCAGCGTTTGGTAACTCTATACCACCCCAAAATATTGATGCCGAAGAGTCTATTATCGGAGGCATTTTATTAGACCCAGAAGCCATGGGTCGAATTGGTGATTTCCTGAATCCGAAAGCCTTCTATGTCCGGATTCACCAAACCATTTACGAAGCTGCTTTATTACTTTATAGCCAGGGGAAACCGACGGATTTGATGAGTGTTACTACCTGGCTTTATGACAATGACTTATTAGAGAAAGTTGGGGGTCAAGCTAAGTTAGCTCAGCTAGTTGAACAAACGGTTTCAGCGGTCAATATTGACAGGTTCGCTAAGTTAGTGATGGACAAGTACCTGCGCCGTCAGCTAATCGAAGCCGGTAACGAGATTTTTAAGTTGGGTTATGAGACATCCTTGGAATTGGAAACAGTCCTTGACCAAGCGGAACAGAAAATTTTCAGTCTCACCCAATTGCGTCCTCAGCAAGGTCTAATCCCGATTTCTGAAACCCTAGTCCAGACGTTCCAAGATATAGAAAATCGGAATCAGGGTATTGATTTGCCTGGTATTCCATCAGACTTCTATGATTTGGATGCCCAAATTGGGGGGTTAAGTCCGTCTGACTTAATTATCATTGCTGGTAGACCATCAATGGGAAAAACTAGCTTAGCGTTAGGAATTGCTCGTAACGTAGCTGAAAAAATGCCAGTGGCAATTTTTAGCTTGGAAATGTCAAGAGAACAACTAGTGCAGCGGTTGTTAGCTAGTGAAGCGAAAATTGACAGTAACTTTCTCAGAGCTGGGCGCATTGCTCAAAATCAGTGGGCACCCTTGAGCGAAGCAATCGGTGTGTTATCAGATTTGCCTATTTATATTGATGATACCGCTAACCAGACTGTGATGCAAATGCGATCGCATGCTCGTCGTCTTCAAGCAGCCCAAGGGAGCCCATTGGGGTTAATTTTAATCGATTACTTACAGTTAATGGAAGGCAGTGGTAGTGAAAATCGAGTTCAGGAGTTGTCTCGGATTACTCGCTCTCTTAAAGGATTAGCTCGGGAACTGAAAGTCCCAGTGGTTGCTCTGTCTCAGTTAAGTCGAGCTGTGGAATCTCGCACCAACAAACGACCCATGATGTCGGATTTGAGAGAATCGGGTTCCATTGAGCAGGACTCGGATTTAATCATGATGCTTTATAGAGATTCTTATTATAATCCAGATTCACCAGATGGAGATACGGCAGAAGTCATCATTGTTAAAAATCGTAATGGTCCGACAGGAACGGTGAAACTTATCTTTAAACCTGGGTTAACCAAGTTCCTGAATATGGCCAATCAAAGAGTGTAACCTACCACAACTGATTCTTAGTTTGGATATTGTTATTCATTACAAGTGAACGTTATTTTATCTAAATTTATTTACAATACATAGATTTAATCAAATACTATTTAATCGAATGATTGAGTTCTGCACTTTAGTTTTGTACCCAGGTTTTCTTAATATTTTGTAACAAAAATGCGATGCTATTTCTAGTGTTATTATGTTGACTAAAACTCCCAACTAAACGGGCAAGGGGTCTCCCGTTATAATCTTTGATTTAACGGGAGGGGAATTGCCCGACGGGGTATTTTGGCTTTGAACATAACTTTTCAATTGTTCTATTGTTACTCCCCCACAGGAAGCTACAAAATACGAACCTGTCCAGAAAACCCGTTGATCACCGTAAAACTTCTCCAGGTGTTCTGAAAACTCCTGACGTATCAGACGACTGGTAACGGTTTTGATGTTTGCGATCAGTTTTACAGGTGCCACCTTTGGGTTTAAGTCAACTAGCAAGTGAATATGGTCTGTTTCTCCGTTGAACTCAATCAAATTGCACTCCCATTTCACGCAAGTATCAGCACAAATTTGATTGAGTCTGGTCAATACCTCGTCCGTAATGGTTTTTCGTCTGTATTTAGTCACTAATACAATATGTACAGTAAGTCTATAGACAGACCTATTAGTTTTGGTGTAGTTTCCTTTCATAGTATTACGATAAATGGTACAATGAAATTATGATACTTACATACTGTTACCGAATCAAACCAAGTCAGGAACAGATAGCCATCATGGATAGATGGCTAGAACTGTTGCGCCGTCACTGGAACTATGCTCTAGGGGAAAGGCTTGATTGGCTCAACAGGACTCGTTCATCTGTTGATAGGTGCAGTATCGTTAGTGAACCGATTGGTGAAATTCCTCATCCCGTCAACTACTACACTCAGCAAGCTGCCCTCAAGGAGACTAAGCGGTTATTTCCTGAGTACAAGCAGATCTACGCGCTCGACCCAACAGGTGAATCTACAACGTCTCAACAAAGCCTGGGATAAGTGGCGTAAGCCTGACAAAGGTGGGTTACGTGGCGGTAGCCCCCGTTTCAAGAAATCTGGTCAATTACGATCATTTGTGTTTCCACGGGTAAATAACTCCAAAGCAGGAGCTAAACTGATTGATGGTGTACTGACCTTGAGCCGAATTGGGTCAATCCCTGTGGTGATGCACCGACCAATGCCCGTCGGATTTACTCTCAAGCAATGCACTATTGTCAAAAAAGCTGATGGTTGGTATTGTTGTATTTCGATGAAAGATGATAGCGTCCCTGAATTGTTACCTGTAGATTCGGTCAAGTCTGCCGTCGGAATTGATGTTGGCTTGGAGAAATTTCTGACTACATCTGATGGAGAGGCAGTACCTATTCCACATTTTTACAGGAAGGCTCAGGACAAGCTTGCTCAGGCTCAAAAAATAATGTCGCGCCGCGTCAAGGGTTCCAAGAACTGGAGAAAAGCCAAGCAGAAAGTAGCTTTGTTACACCTTCACTTAACCCGTTGTCGGAAGGAATTTCATTATCAAGTTGCTCATTGGCTGTGTAGTAAATACGACCTAATTGCTCACGAAAATTTAAACATCAAAGGACTCGCAAGAACTAAACTAGCTAAATCAATACATGATGCAGCCTGGGGCGCATTCCTGGAGATATTACAAGCAGTAGCGGTAAGACGCGGTTTGTTAGTCCAGGAAGTCAACCCAAGGGGAACAAGTATTGAGTGTTCTAATTGTGGCTCATTAGTTGAAAAAAGTTTAAGTAATCGCGTTCATCACTGTTCCAGTTGTAACGTCAAAATTGACAGGGACTGGAACAGTGGCATCAACATTTTAAATCGTGGATTATTGGCGGTTGGACTGCCGCTCAATGGCTGTGGTAAATTGGCACAAGATGCCGTGGAGCAGCAAGTCTCATTTGTAAATCTGAGAAGCCCACATCATAATCTTTGATTTGATGTGGGAGTAGTCACTCAGCGAGAATTCACCAACTGGGAGAAAGTATTCAGCTCATCGCTGAATTAGCTAATTTATTGCTAATGTATTAGTTAATTTTCAACAATTCCACATCAAAAATTAACGTAGCATTAGGCGGAATTACCCCACCCGCGCCACGGGCACCATAACCCAATTCTGGGGGAATGATCAGCTGACGACGACCACCAACCTTCATAGAACCAACCCCTTCATCCCAGCCTTTAATCACTTGTCCTATACCGATTTTGAAGGAAAAAGGACTATTGCGATCGCGAGAACTATCGAACTTGCTGCCATCTTCCAGGGTACCAGTGTAGTGAACCACTACCGTCTGTCCCGTCTCAGGCATTGCTCCCTCACCCTCAACTATGTCAATGTACTTCAAGCCCGACGGTGTTGTAACCGCCTGATCCAAATTGCTTCCGCTTTCTGAACTAGAATCCATAGCTAGATCTTGTTTATCATTAACATCTGGGTTAGCACTGTTAGCTGTTGTCACTACTTCCAGCTGAGTGTTGGTAATTTCTCCAGCAGTGGTAGATTTTTTACCCATACCCACTTGAGCCACAACCAACAGCAACCCAAAGGCTACTATAACGCCTATGCTGATCAGAATTTGTTTCAAAATCTGTTCTCCTAATTGATTATCAACGCCAGAGCTTATTTTCTAAATCCCGCACCTGACGCTCCAGACGGTCAATACGACCTCGCAATTCATCCATTTCTGATTGGCGAGGAACCCCTAAATCCTGCAACATATTGCGCAACTGCCGTTCCATGTTGCTCTCAAAGTTACCCTGCTCTGACTTGATCTGATTCATCAGATCATCTACAAAAGCGGTAGCTTGGTCGGAGTTAATTTTACCATCTTTAACCCATTCATCACTTACCTCTCGCAGTTTTTCGGCAACCATTGAGGTTGTGCCAACCCCAACCAACAATAACTGCTTGAGCCAGTCGTTATTATCCATAATTGTTATCCTGTTATCCTGTTATCCTGTCACTCGGCACTTTATGGGGCTGGGATCAGCTAGGCTTTCCTATGATTGGAGAAGTTTCATTGATTCCCAGCCTACAGTTCTATTCTGTGACATCTTTCCTAGAACAGGAGAAGAGGGAGAACAGTCGGAGGAGAACGGAAGAGGTGCAAGAAGGTTATATATAAAGCAACCTAAATATAAAGCAAGCTAGTGACATACTCCCACACTGACTCGTTGAGTTCAGTGTGGGCTTCTTGCCAACTCCACCTATCGGTATCGGCTTTCGCCGACGCTGCGCGAACGGATACTCGGCAAGCTTTATTAACGATACGGTCAGAAGTTACCGCAAGAAGAGTGGAGCCTTTATGGTTAGCAGGCTATGCATAAAAGGGTTAAAACTTTATGATTAAGGCGACCCTCTGATAAGGTTTCGTCTCCGGGATGCCCCTCCGCACGCCTTACAATACAGAAAAGTTCGATTTTAAAGCACGTAGGTGGCGGTTAGCTCTTAATTTGTCTTCCCTACTACTTTCATTATAGACGATCTCAAAACGATGAATCGCGGTCTTAGCTAAAACGCTCTGGTGAATCAGTGGTGATGGTGATGATGGTGCTGTGATGCCTGCACAGCTGCCAACTGGGGATTGACAGATAGAGCATTTTCTGATAATAGTACCTCAATTTGAGGATTAGCCCACTCCGCTGCCATCTGTAAAAATTCTGGATGATCATTAACACAAGGCATCTCTACGTAGGTAACCTCTGAGTTACGACGTTTTAGAGCGTGAACAATGTGATGCACATCTAACAGGGTTTCGTGATTCTCTGTGGCAAAGCCAATAGGCATAAACACAATCGCCTTAGCCCCTAAGTTAATCAGGTTCTGGGCTGCTAATTCCGTGTGAGGCTGAGTCCACTTAATTAAGGGAGTTTGGTGGTTAAGCCAGCCCACAGAGATTAGGGGATACTTATACATCAACTGTTCCCTTACTGCCTCATACAATGCCTGACTTTCGTCAATCCCAGAGACAAATCCTTTAGCTTCGTGGGGACAGCCATGGTTCATCAGGACAATGCCAATTTGGGAGGGCAGATAGGCTTGAGCTAAATCGGTAGTAATTTTCTCTTCCACCAATCGAGCAGTTAGATTAATGTACTCTGGTTCGTTATAGAAAGACGGGATGTAACGCAATCCCTGAATCCAGTGTTGATCTCCATCCTCTAATTTCCCTAGGGCTTTATTGACTTGTTCCACCGCAATACCGCTAGTAAAGATGGAATCCACCACTAGCAGGGGATAGATCAGCAGTTTTTGGAAACCTTGCGCCTTAATTTCACTGAGGACTTGTTCTGGCAGAAAGGGAGCGCAGAAGTTAAAGGCTTTGAATACCTTCACCTGATCGCCCCATTTAGCTTGCAGTTGTTTTTCAATACCTGCCCGTTGCTGTTCAAAAATCTTGTTGTGGGGTGAAATAAAGTTGTCATGCTGGTGCCCCCACTCGTGGAAGTCAAACATTGCCAATATTTTGGCTAAGGGTGGATAGATCCAGTTGGGGACTGGGGCAAATTTGGCAGTGAGCAAGTTTAAGGCTTGTTCGTTGTAGTTGGCGAAGTCTTCATAGCTTTCGACTTCTCCATAACCCATGAGTAAAACCGCAACTCGCTCGTGACCATGGGTTGGGGAAGGTTTGACTGATTGAGATTTTTCTGGAGTGGCAACCACTTGGTATTCCTGCTGGCTAAAGGTCGATTGCTGGGGTATCCCTGCCTTGTCTTGGGTGCAGAATGTACCCCTGGCATTTATTAGGCTAACATCCCCCATAGGGGGATATAGGAGGTAGCACAATACCCTGGAAAGTTCGGTAAAGATACTAATAACAAAATCTCGATTAGGTTATAATAGGATTTCTGGTCTTAATTAAATCTTATTAAATGAGCTGATCAGTCCGAGATTAGCCCCCTAGCCTCTACCAAACGCGCAAGCTTTGCCCCTTGGTTGAAGGTTGAGGTGGTATTTTTTGACGGAAAGCTCAGGTCAGGTTTTGTCTAATAACTTATAATGGACATAAATTGGGTTAAATTTATGTCTATTTGATAACCAAAGCCGAAAATGCCCTTGGTTATTGACAGTAGACCCAAAACCTGATTGGAATAGAGCAATTAAAATCAGATCAGATTCAGATCAGAAACTTGGCGGTGAGGCATCCCGTCAAGAGTAAAGCTTGTCGAGTACCCGAATGCGGATCGGTTTCCGTAAGGAAATAGCGATAGCTGGGGTTGGCGAGAAGCCCACACCTACCCCCTTACCCCAACAGGTGTGGGAGATGTCACAAGTAGGACAACGCAATGTCGGTGTAAGCAGCACAATGCTGACGTGCTTGTACATCAACAGGAGGCATAGTCATTAAAACCAAATCAAACTAGGACAAACAACGCACATGCTCAGTCAGAAAACAAAAACTACAGATATAGGATTCACTCACGAAGATTTTGCTGCCCTTCTGGATAAGTATGATTATCATTTTAACCCAGGGGATATAGTTCCGGGTACGGTATTCAGTCTAGAGCCGAGGGGCGCTCTGATTGACATTGGTGCGAAAACCGCAGCCTATATTCCGATTCAGGAAATGTCAATAAATCGAGTTGATAATCCTGATGAGGTTTTACAATCCAACGAAACACGGGAATTTTTCATCCTGACCGATGAAAATGAAGATGGACAGTTGACTCTCTCTATCCGTCGCATTGAGTATATGCGAGCGTGGGAGCGAGTGCGCCAACTACAAGCAGAGGATGCTACGGTGCGTTCTCTGGTATTCGCCACTAACCGTGGTGGAGCGTTGGTACGTATTGAAGGGTTGCGCGGTTTTATTCCTGGTTCTCATATTAGCACTCGGGCAGCCAAGGAAGATTTGGTGGCCCAAGAACTGCCCCTAAAATTTCTGGAGGTAGATGAAGACCGTAATCGTTTGGTACTATCCCACCGTCGTGCTCTAGTCGAGCGCAAGATGAACCGCCTAGAAGTCGGAGAGGTGGTGATTGGCTCAGTACGAGGCATCAAACCTTACGGTGCATTCATTGATATTGGCGGGGTCAGCGGATTGCTGCACATTTCGGAAATTTCCCATGATCATATCGATACGCCTCATAGTGTGTTTAATGTCAATGATGAACTAAAAGTGATGATCATTGACTTGGATGCTGACCGAGGTCGGATTTCTCTGTCAACAAAGCAATTAGAGCCAGAACCGGGAGATATGATTAACAACCGGGAAGTGGTCTTCGAGAAGGCAGAAGAAATGGCTCAGAAGTACCGGGAGAAGATGCTAGCACAAAAGCAAGGTATAACTCCAGAAAGTATGACTCCACAAGAGTCCCCAGAGCCACAAGAGTCCCCAGAGCCTGTTCAGGCTCAAGAGCCCCAAGAGGCTGTTCAGGCTCAAGAGCCCCAAGAGGCTGTTCAGGCTCAAGAGCCCCAAGAGGCTGTTCAGGCTCAAGAGTCCCAAGAGCCCCAAGAGCCCCAAGAGTCCCAAGAGTCCCCAGAGCCTGTTCAGGCTCAAGAGTCCCAAGAGCCTGTTCAGGCTCAAGAGTCCCAAGAGCCTGTTCAGGCTCAAGAGTCCCAAGAGCCTGTTCAGGCTCAAGAGTCCCAAGAGCCCCAAGAGTCCCAAGAGTCCCCAGAGCCTCAAGAAGACGCAGTGCCAGAGGGAGAGTTTGTAGCAGCTGCCATCGACGAGTAACAACCAGGTGCAGCCACAAGAATTAGCCGTTAGCTGAGGCTAATGGCTAATCTGTATTGATGGCCCTGTTCCGGAACAAGAGCAAAGAAATTGGCAGGTGCGAATCTTGATCAACTAGCTAGTAGAATGAAGTTGATTAAAATAAACAACGGCATAAACCCTTGGTAAGCATTCGTTGTGGGAAGGTGACTTTCCCCAATATTGAAGCAGTCATATTTGATAAAGACGGTACCTTAGAGGATTCACAAGTTTATTTAAGAGAACTAGCCTATAAGCGATCGCGTTTAATTGATGCCCAAATCCCTGGTATTGGAGAACCCCTCCTGATGGCCTTTGGTGTCCAAGATGACACCCTTGACCCTACCGGGTTAATGGCAGTAGGTAGCCGTCGGGAAAATGAAATTGCTGCTGCTGCTTATATTGCTGAGACTGGTCGGGGATGGTTAGAGTCATTGGCAATCGCTGGTAGTGCCTTTGTTGAAGCCGAGAAGTACTTGCAAGATGCGGCTGGAACTTCCCCAATGTTTGCCGGTAGCCTGGAAGTCCTTAAATTCCTCTCGGAAGCTGGTTTAAAGCTGGGTATTCTATCGGCAGACTCTACGGCTGGCGTACAAGCCTTTGTCCATCGACACCAGCTAGACCCCTATATCCAATTACAGCAGGGTGTGGATTCTGAAATCAGTAAGCCTGATCCCAGGTTGTTCCTACAAGCGTGCCAATCTTTAGGGGTAAAACCTGCTTCGGCCCTAATGGTAGGAGATTCAGCAGGTGATATTGAGATGGCAAAAGGTGCTGGTGCAGCGGGTTGCATTGGTATTTGCTGGGGAAAGCCAGAAGCTGCCCATTTAGAGGGAGCTGATATAGCGATCGCGAGCCTGGATGACATTAAAATTATTTAAAAACATATTGGTACTTATTAATTGAATTCCTTATGTTCGGTTGTTCGCCAAAGGCGAACAACCTGCTAACCTGCTAACCTGCTAACCTGCTAACCTTCAACCTGCTCACCTGATCGAGTGATTATTTCAATCCTGGTAAGTCCAAATTTGCCACGACTTTTGTAATCGCATCCCGACTGGCTTCGGCACCAAACCCCCAAGCCAGGAGGACGCCATAGTCACCCCAGAGGTTAGCGCCAAAGGTGGATTTATAGGTGTATAGCTCAATGAAGCCACTACCAGCAAGCAGGACAATTGCGATCGCATAACTGATCGCAGAGAAAATCCAAAGGCGAATCTTTGCTAGTCTTGGCTCTTGGATAACTATGCGTGGTGTCTCGATCCCTGGTGCTCTCTGCAATAATTCAGGTTGGGTGATGAGAAAGCCTAACTTAGTGGAGTTAGGTGGTATTTGTTTGACTAGTAGAGTGATCGCTTTTTCGATTTGACCATTCAACTCCTGAGCAGCTTTTTTATCGGTAGGTTCGAGATTATTCAACTTACTGCGCAAATTCTTTTGCTGACGTTGCCAACTCTGTAACTCTTGTGTTGATATTGTGGTTTCCACCAGCAGGTTGTCCAAGTCCCTGAGTTTAGCATCCAGTTGCAGGTATTTATTAATCTGTTTTGCACAGTCATCTAACTGCTCATACAAGTCTTGAGGATTTTGGTCAGGTGCCTCTCGGATTGCCAGTTGCAAATTACGGCGTACTGACTGTAGATAAGGGGGGTCAAGATCAGGAGTGGTGGGTATTTTTTCTTCCAGGGTTTGAGAATAGTTCAGGAGTGCTAGCCAGTCTTCACGACCTTTGCGCCATTTCAGCCACACTGACTCTGCTTGGGTAATTGCCTGATTACCATCGTTCCAACGTTCCCCCTGCAAAGCCATCTCGACATCTAGCAGATGGGCTTCAATTCGGGTCTTGAAGGGATTTGGTATTGAGTTGAATTGATCGACTAGTGATGTTTCAGCTAACTGGGGGTCACTGCGCAGTTGGGTACGCAATTGACCAACCCGCACCAGAATTTTGTCCCGTAGTTTCCCTCGATTACGGTAGCTGGACACAGCTATGCTCAATATAACCCCAATGGATATGACTGCCAGAGGTATGGGGAAGGGGTCTTTGATTCGGACTGTTAATGGTACGCTTAGTTCAGTTTCTGAGAACTTGATCAGGAATTCACCACTAAATTCTCCACTTTTGGGGGCATCATCTAATTGAAACTGGATCGGGAGAGATAGTAGACTATTGGCCTCAATCTCTTCGACTGGTAAAGTAGGCTGAATCAATTTAGCGGGGAAAATTTCTTGGCCATCCTGAGTATTCAAGTCTAGGGAGATGATTTGTAAATCCTTGACGGCGTTAGTCGTGCGCAAGAGTAAGCTGCGGCTTGTGCTAGAACCCCTGGTACCTGCTACAGTCATACTTTTAGGGGTGATGGTGAGATCAGCTTGGGCAAGGGCTGGTGGGGCCGATAGGAGTATTAAAATTGGGAGTATTAAAGCAATTAGAGGGCGTTTAGCCCAGTAATGGTGTTTAATCATACCTGTCTTAGTCAAGTGTGACCTCCGATTGTTGATTTGGTACTAAAGCTTAATATAGACCCAGAATTGAGAGTAAAATTGGTGATGGTACCTGACAAAAGGCAATAAGCAATAGGTAACAGGCATGCTAGCAATAGGCAACAGGCAACAGACAACAGGGGAGAGGGGATTTAATGATTAATCATTAATGATTAATCAATTATATAGCGTTAATTATAATAATCAGATAGATTCAATACCTTGTAAGCCTGCTGGAGACCCCCAATACCGCACTACCTAACGACTCCCGACTCCCGTTCCCCTCCTGGGAGGGGTTAGGGGTGGGTTCCGACTCCCGACTCCCGACTCCCTAAAACTCAAGACGAAAGTCCCTTACCCGATTGATAACTGCTACAATAGTAAGGTTGTGTTCTGCGATATTGGAATTGATTGAGCGCTACACCCTACCCGAGATGGGGGAATTGTGGACGGATACCTACAAGCTCAAAACCTGGCTTCAGGTGGAAATAGCTGTTTGTGAAGCACAAGCGGAACTGGGTAAGATTCCTAGTGAAGCTGTAGAGGAAATTAAGGCAAAGGCGAATTTTGACCTGAAGCGGGTGCAAGAGATTGAGCGAGAAGTCCGCCATGACATGATTGCCTTTCTGACTAATGTGAATGAGTATGTAGGGGATGTGGGACGCTACATTCACTTAGGCTTGACTAGTTCCGATGTTTTAGACACTGCCTTGGCACTGCAACTGGTTGCTAGTCTAAATCTTATTCTCGAACAGATCGAGAAGCTTGCTCAAGCGATTCGCTACCAGGCACAACAACATCGCTACACGGTAATGATTGGTCGTTCTCACGGAATTCATGCTGAACCAATTACCTTTGGTTTTAAGCTGGCCGGTTGGTTAGCAGAAGTTTGCCGCCATCGCGATCGCTTAGTGGCTCTGCGTCAAAACATATCTGTGGGCAAGATTTCTGGTGCTGTGGGAACCTATGCCAATATTGACCCTCAAGTGGAAGCGATCGCATGTCGAAACCTGTCACTGCAACCTGATACTGCCTCAACCCAAATTATTTCCCGCGATCGCCATGGTGAGTTTGTCCAACAGTTAGCTCTGTTAGGGGCAACCATTGAACGGTTTGCTGTGGAAATTCGCAATCTCCAAAAAACTGATGTCTTAGAAGTAGAAGAATTCTTTTCTAAAGGACAGAAAGGTTCTTCTGCTATGCCACACAAACGTAATCCAATTCGTTCTGAACGGCTAAGCGGGATGGCACGAATTCTGCGGAGTCATGCGGTGGCTGCTTTAGAAAATGTTGCCCTATGGCATGAGCGGGATATTTCTCATTCCTCTGTAGAACGAGTGATTCTGCCAGATGTGTGTATTTTAACTCACTTCATGTTAGTGGAAATCACAGATTTAGTGAAACACTTGTTGGTTTATCCAGAAAACATGAAGCGGAATATGAATGTTTATGGCGGTGTAGTGTTTAGCCAAAAGGTGTTGTTAGCCTTAGTAGAAAAGGGGATGAATCGGGAAGATGCCTACAGTATTGTTCAGTCTTGTGCCCATCAAGCCTGGAATAAACCTGAGGGAAACTTCTACAATTTAATTACTAAGGATCCTCAAGTTACTAGTAACCTAACGCCTTCAGAAATAGAGGAATGTTTTAATCCCCAGCAGCATTTGAAACATTTGGACGAGGTTTATCAACGGTTGGGAATCTAGCTCGCTTTCAGCGGTTTTCAATTCGGTCAGGTACAACTCTCTGGGTTTTAGGGAGTAGGGAGCAGGGAGTAGGGAGTAGGGAGTAGGCAGGGCGTTGCTTAATAATGGAATGATTTTAATAGTTTTGTGGAATGGGCATCAGGCGTGGAACTGGCATCTTGCCAGTTTCATGCTTATTTTCGGGCGGGCAGGATGCCCATTCTACTCCTATTCATTGCTTGATTCAGCAACGCCTATTTTTTTCCTTTTTCCCTGTTCCCTGTTCCCTACTCCCTGCTCCCTACTCCCTACTCCCTTTTCCGATCAATCCTATGTTCACCTATCAAATACAAACGCTATAGAATAGTAAGTATACCTAAATCATTTCCTAAGATGAGGTTGTCATGACCCAGAGCTTAGAGCGAAAAGGTCTAACTATTTCGTTACCGGATCATACTCAACTACCTGAATCCAATGGCGAATTTGTGAAGAACTTCCATGAGCATCCCCAAAGCATTATTTTAACTGATTCTATTGAACCGGTTCTCCAGAAAATTCATCCCGACAAACAATACGCTATTGGTCAAGACTCAGGTATCTATTGGCGGATTACAGAACCTTTAGAAAGAGGAGCAGAAGCTCCGGATTGGTTTTATGTACCGGGAGTACCTCCTTTGCTAGATGGTAAACTTCGTCGTTCCTATGTACTTTGGCAAGAACACCTAGCACCTCTGATTGCTCTGGAATTTGCGAGTGGTAATGGAGACGAGGAAAGGGATTCTACTCCTTTATCTGCTACTGGAGAAGAAAAAACTAAACCAGGTAAATTCTGGGTTTATGAACAAATTATTCGCATTCCCTACTACGGCATCTATATCTTTGATACTGGGGAGTTAGAGGTCTATCATCTAGTTAATGGTAAATATCACCAGATGAAGACTAATGAAAGGGGACATTATCCTATTGAACAGTTAGGGGTAGAATTAGGTGTATGGGAAGGCTCATATCAGAATCTTAATCAGAATCACTTGTGGCTAAGGTGGTGGGATACGGAAGGTAATCTACTGCTGATGGGCAGTGAACGAGCTGAGCAAGAAAAACAACGGGCTGAACAAGAAAAACAACGGGCTGAGCAAGAAAAACAACGAGCTGAACAAGCTGAACGTTCACAACGAGAGGCTATTCCTAAGCTATTGGCAATGGGACTAACTGTGGAGCAAGTCAGTTCAGCGTTAGGCTTATCTATTGAGGAAGTAGAGAATTTAGAATGAAGAATGAAGAATTTAGAATGAAGAATTAAGAATTAAGTTCGTAGGGTGCGTTAGGGACGGGATCGCACTCATTTTCCGCCTCGTCGTCACCGTTGGAAAAGCCCGTTCCGTAACGCACCACCGGGTCAAACTACTTTTAGGTGCTACACCTAACCGAATTTTACTTATCCGTTAACTGGTTCAACCAATTGGTCAAATCCACTTCGGTTTCAAAATCTAATAACGCTTCTCCTAAATCTTCCAACTGGGAAAAGGATAACTGCTCAATCTGATTTTGTAATTGGGGATTTATTTCACCGAGGCGACGGTTAAGTAGACGGATAATTAACTTAACTTCATTGTGCTTTCCCTGTTCTAATCCTTGACGAATAATTCGTTGATAAACTACTGACTCTTGCATCATATCCTCCCGAAAATAAGCTTGAATTAAATTAAGAATTAAGAATTAAGAATTAAGAATTAAGAATGCATAATTTAGAACTTATAGCAACTGAAGTATAGTTGATAACAGAGGATTTTGCTTGAAAGGGAGCAGGGAGTAGGGAGCAGAAATATGTCTTAAGCTTTACTTCGACTGCTATACATTCTTAATTCTACATTCTTAATTCTACATTCTTAATTATTTTATTCTGTTCCCTGTTCCCTTTTTAGATCGCGCAAACTTTCTAGATTCTTACGAAAGGTTACAGTGTTAGGATGATTTGACCCTAACGTCTGTTCTGCAATCTCCAAAGCCTGTTGATAGAGGGGTTCGGCCTGATCATAGCGCCCCATTGACTCGTAGAGATTTGCCAGGCCGTTGAGACTGTTGGCCACCGAGGGATGGTGGTGACCCAGCCGCTGCTTTTTCATCTCCAAAGCCTGTTGATAGTGGGCTTCGGCCTTATCATAGCGCCCCATTGAGTTGTAGAGAAATGCCAGGTTGTTGAGACTGGTGGCCACCGAGGGATGGTGGTGACCCAGCCGCTGCTTTTTGATATCCAAAGCCTGTTGATAGAGGGGTTCGGCCTGGTCATAGCGCCCCATTAACTCGTAGAGTCCAGCCAGGTTGTTGAGACTGGTGGCCACGGAGGGATGGTGGTGACCCAGCAGCTGCTTATACATCTCCAAAGCCTGTTGATAGAGGGGTTCGGCCTGGTCATAGCGCCCCATTGACCAGTAGAGTCCAGCCAGGTTGTTGAGACTTTGGGCCACATCGGGATGGTGGTGACCCAGCTGCTGCTTATACAGCTCCAAAGCCTGTTGATAGAGGGGTTCGGCCTCATCATAGCGCCCCATTGAGGAGTAGAGATTTGCCAGGTTGTTGAGAGTGATGGCCACCGAGGGATGGTCTTGACCTAGCAGCTGCTTTATCATCTCCAAAGCCTGTTGAAAGAGGGTTTCGGCCTGGTCATAGCGCCCCATTGACCAGTAGAGTCCAGCCAGGTTGTTGAGACTTTGGGCCACATCGGGATGGTGGTGACCCAGCTGCTGCTTATACAGCTCCAAAGCCTGTTGATAGAGGGGTTCGGCCTGGTCATAGCGCCCCATTGACTTGTAGAGTGAACCCAGGTTGTTGAGACTGGTGGCTACATGGGGATGGTGGTGACCCAGCTGCTGCTTTAACAGGTCCAAAGCCTGTTGAAAGAGGGGTTCGGCCTGGTCATAGCGCCCCATTGAGTTGTAGAGTAATGCCAGGTTGTTGAGACTGGTGGCCACATCGAGATGGTGGTGACCCAGCTGCTGCTTATACAGCTCCAAAGCCTGTTGATAGAGGGGTTCGGCCTGGTCATAGTGCCCCTGATTATAGTAGAGTAATGCCAGGTTGTTGAGACTGCGGGCCACATCGGGATGGTTCTCACCCAAGCGGCTTCTAGTTATCTCTAAACATTGCTTCCACCACAGTTCAGCCTGGTCATAGGTACCTTGACCGTAATAGAATAGTCCTAAGCCAGCAAAAGACGAGATTAAATCTTCATCCCTCAGCCAGTCAGTTAGCACTGTGGCAGTTTCAACTAAATGAGGAATGGCGGGGTTAACTGCTGCAATGATTTCCAGAGTTGGTCTATCAGGAATTTCTTTTGCCTTAGCCACCATTGTTTTACACAAGCTTTCCTTGTAAGCATCGGCCTCTGGTAATTGAGCGAGCTTGGTCAGGAAAAATTCTCGAATTAATTGATGGAGTCGATAGGTTTGCTGTTCGGTCAGTTGCAACAGATTACGATTGACCAAAAAGCGATTGGCCGTAGGCCACGCTTCGCGAACGCGTAAATCTTCCAATTCTTCTTGTTCTTCTTCCCATTCCTCCTCATCTTCCGTTTCGATAACACAAGACTCTACCAGTGACCACTCAAAAGGAGCTTGAGCAAACAGACTCAAACGGCATCCCAACTGCTGGGCTTCTGGACAATCTTCCAAATCTTCCCAGGATAACTCAAAGGCTGCTGCTACACCCAACTGGGCTGTGATCTCCCCTTCTTCTGTTTGATAAAGTAATGCCTTTGCTGCTAATTTCTTTTTCTCTAAACGTTTCTGAACTTTAGCAATGGTTAAGGTCGGATGTATATCTAAATATCGTCCGACTAACTCCAAACCCAAAGGCAAATAACCCAACCATTCACATAACGCTTGTGCTTCTGTTAGTTCTTGCTCAATGCGCTCTTTTCCAACAAGGGATTCCAATAATTCCAATGCTGCTTCTGGCAAAAGTACATCCAAGTCAATCCGTCGGTAAGAAGCCCCTGGACGCTGACGGCTGGTGACCAGTACTTTGAAGCGGGATTGGGCTGGAGGTAAGTAGGGCTGAATTCTCTGTTTGTAGTCGTTGCTGAAAGAAGGCACATCATCCAGCACGATCAAAGCTGTTCCTTCTCGCCAATGCCCCCAGCAGTATTCTACTTGTTGGTTGAACTCTAGTTCTTCTGGAATGGTTAATCCTAATTTAGTACGGGCAAAATTCACAACTTGAGTCCCGAGATCCAACCCTCGCACTTGGAACCAGCACAACCCACCAGGGTAATTATCCTGATTTTTCAGAGCATATTGTAGAGCTAACTCAGTTTTGCCCACACCGCCCATTCCGGCAATGGCACAAATCACTAATTGATCGGTCTGTTGAAGTTCCTGATGGAGCTGCTCAAGTTGAGGGTCCCTACCGACAAAGTGGGGAGTGCCTCGATTGATAATATTACTGGGGGGATTTAATTTTTTTTTTTCTTGCCCTTGCAATCGGGTGGTTTGGTCGTTCGCGCAACAATTTCACCGCTACCGGTTCCGTCCCTTCCTCTCCTCTGGGGAGTGTAAAGCTAGTATCGCGATCGATGTGCCATCCGCTGCCCTGTTTTTTCTCTGCTTTACGGGGGTAAATGCTGAGGGAGGCGGTGTTCCCTTCGATCTTCAATTCACATAGTGAATAACCATGGAGCCGTTCCTTTTTTTCTTTCCCCCACCCTTCAATGCCGAACAGGGAGCAGCCTTGCAGTGTGCTTCGAGGATTAGCACCACCTTCTGCCAAGCTGCTCAAGTTAGACTGGTGCATGTGTCCGAACATATGTAAAGCGAATCGTTCCGGCGAGCTATAAATCTCCCCTTTTAGCTGCTCTTGGGCTTCTTCGGTTAGCCAATCCTGGGGGTGGTGGGTAAGTAGCAAACAGGCATCGTGGTCTTGTGCCCAAGACGGCCCATGGTCATGACTTTTATTACATGCCTGATTGAACTGGCGCATATGTAGAGCCAGCTTACCTTCTCTACCGTTCATCAGTTGCAGAAACGCGCTATTGAGTCCTAAAATTCCGAGTTTGAACCCATCCTTCTCAATTGTTGCTGAAAAATCTCCTGGCAGTATGCCTTCTGAATAGATGTCGGGCTTAGGTACGGTCGTATTTTGCCACCATTGAAGATAATTATCGAAAGCCTTGTCTACAAGTTGTCGCTCAGGACATTTGCTGTTATCCCAAAATGCCTGTTGGAATTCATGATCGTCCCACCGATCCTGGAGATTAATCAATACGGAGTCAGACTGATCTGGTCGAACCAGGTCGTGGTTGCCAGGTACAGCCAGAAACTTTGGCTCACATTCCATCTCGCCAAACTTTTTCCAGAACTTATCTAAGAGTTTGTCTAGCTGTTGGAATTCCGATTCACTGCCGCGCTGAGTGAGATCCCCAGTAAACATTACCAAATCGATTGGGCCTACCGTTTCATCAAGGTACTCTAAATCCTTAAAGAAAATTTCCTCAACATTTGGCCAGAGAGTTTTTGAGCCTTTCATACCCATGTGAAGGTCTGTCAGATGTAACCACCTAAGGATCACCTCCGTGTGATCATACATTTTGACCAAGCTAGCTGAATCACTCACCGATTAGCCTCCAGTTAACTATATAGCATTAACCAGTAGATGCTTGAAACCCAATCTCGATTTAGTCTAACACAGGAAAATCTAGGGAATAGGGAGTAGGGAGTAGGGAGTAGGGAGTCGGGAGAAAATTTATCAAAATTCATTTTATATACCTATCACAATTTATCTGATATCTTTCATTTTTTTTAGTTACTGTTACCGATGATATCAGTAAAGTTAATCCAAGAAAAAATGCCATTCTCTGAAAGAGATGCTACGGTATTGACCGAAGGTCACGCTACGCGATCGCTAACATTTTTATTCTATTCCCGATTCCCGATTCCTGATTCCCGATTCCCGATTCCCGATTCCCGATTTCCGATTCCCAATTCCCAATTCCCAATTCCCAATTCCCAATTCTCAATTCTTAATTCTACATTCTTAATTCTACATTCTACATTCTTAATTCCCTTTCCGTACATTTTACTTCAATACCCCCTCAAAAAAAAATTATAAAAACCCTTGACAACTAAAATTATAATCGTTATTATTATAGTTATAAATCTCAAACACGAGTTTAATTATGACTGAAGACTTTGTGCCAAACGAAAACAACAATCCTGAAGAGACTACTCCCGATAATACTCCTCAGGAACCTTCCCCAAAAAAATTCCCAGTTAAGCACATTTTGAAGGGGTCACGTAAGGCAATACTCAATACCATGTATGCCCTTTATGGACTGCGTTACGCGGAAATCTCGGAGTGGAGCCCCCTTCAGCCCACTGGCATCCCAGGGGAATTCATCACAATGATGACGAAGTATTTAATTATCGGTTAAACTAATCGACAGGGGGTTTTACCCCCCTGGCAAAAAAATCAGGTCTGATGTCAGCCATCAGCAGTCAGCGGTCAGCGGTCAGCGGTCAGCGGTCAGCCCTTGGCCTTTGGGTAATAGCTAATAGCTGAATGCTTACGGTCTAATCATATCGGATTATGTTGTCTGGTTTGGTTTACAAAGTTGAGTCATAAAGATAATTTATAGCCGTGGAAAGTATTTCTGCGGCTATTTTTTTAGTGATTAATTCTTGGTGGGCAGTGCATACCTAGGCAAACCCCAAGCTAGATCAATCGGTCTGGTTCACTGCCCACCCTACATTCTGAATTATAAATTCTACATTCTAAATTCTTAATTCAAATAGGTACTGTCAAAACAAATCCAGGGAGTACCTCTTCTCCAGATAAACTAACTGGAAATCCGACTATTTCTACTGGTTGATTGGGACGGTATATTTCTACTTGCTGATTCTGAGGGTTAATTAACCAACCTAGTTGTAAGCCACTGTTGAGGTATTCTTGCATCTTATCTTGTAGAGGTTTAAGGGCGTCTGTCCGTGAACGCAATTCAATCACAAAATCAGGGCAAATCGGGGGAAACTTTTGCTGTTGTTCTGGGGTGAGGGCTTGCCAACGGTCTAACATTACCCAAGCTGCATCAGGGGATCTATCTCCGCCGTTAGGTAGTTTAAACATGGTGGAAGAACTGAAAACTTTTCCCATGTTAGTTTGACGGTTCCAAATGGTTAGTTCAGTAATCAAATCTGCTTCTTGATTTCCACTAATTCCTCCTACTGGTGGCATGATAATTAATTCTCCCGTAGCAGTGCGCTCTATCTGGAACTCTGGATTTACTTGACAAAGGTGATCAAATTGCTGATCGGTTAAGTTGACATTTTCTAAGTTAAGGGTCACAAACATCATTAACCTCCGAGTTGGTGTTCAAATAATCTTGTATCCAATTGCAACCATAGATTAGTAACTGATCTAAATCGAGGACTTGATCTAAATCCCATATAATAACAGTGTTGTCTCCACTGGCGGAGGCGAGCATCTCACCATTGGGGCTGAAAACTACGGCTAAGACGCCATCGCTATGTCCTTTAAGGGTAGTTAAAAGGGTTCCATCCCGCTTCCAGAGTTTGACGGTTTTGTCATAACTAGCGCTAGCAATTCTGTTACCGTCAGGGCTAAACACTACTGCTAATACTCCTGCTTGATGACCGTTGAGGGTAGTAATCAAGGTTCCATCCCGCTTCCAGAGTTTAATGGTTTTGTCCCAACTCGCGGACGCAATGGTTTCACCGTCGGGACTGATGGCAACGCTGTAAACCCGGTCATGGTGTCCTTTGAGGGTAGTAATCAAGGTTCCGTCTGGCTGCCAAAGCTTGACAGTTTTATCCCAACTGGCGGAAGCAATTAGAGTCCCGTCTTTCTTGATGCAGTCGCTCATGGGGGAAACCCCCAAGACCGCGCTGCATCGCTTGCTGAAGGCTACTCCATCAATGCGATCGCTATGGCCGTTGAGAGTATTAATTAAGGTACCGTCCCGTTTCCAGAGCTTAATGGTTTTATCGGCACTAGCGGAAGCCATCATCTCACCGTCGGAGCTGAAGACTACTGCTAAAACGGCGCTGCTATGATTTGTTAAGGTTTTTAGCAAGCTACCGTTTCTGTGCCAGAGTTTGATGGTGTTATCGGCACTAGCCGAAGCAATCATCTTACCATCGGGGCTAATGGCTATTCCTTAAACTCTAGCGCTATGGCCATTCATGGTTCTTTGTAGGCTACCGTCTGTATTCCACAGTTTCACGGTCTGATCCCAACTCGCCGATGCAATGGTTTTTCCGTCTGGGCTAATGGCCACTCCCCAAACTAAATCACTATGCCCCCTGAGCCTGGTGAGGATGATGCCATCGGGTTTCCAGAGCCTAACCGTTCCATCCCAACTCGCCGATGCAATAGTTTTTCCGTCTGGGCTGATGGCCACACCGTACACTAAATCTTGATGCCCTCGTAGGGTAGTGAGTAATGTGCCTTCCCAACTCCACTGGTTAACGGTTCCGTCCCAACTCGCGGACGCAATGGTTTTACCATCTGGGCTGATGGCAACGTTGTAAACGCGATCGCTATGGCCCTGAAGAGTATTGAGTAAAGTGCCATCAGCATGCCAGAGTTTAACGGTTTTATCCCCTGACGCGGACGCAATGGTTTTACCATCTGGGCTGATGGCAACGTTGTAAACGCGGTCATTATGCCCCTGAAACGTCCTTAGTAATGTCCCATTATAGCCCCAAAGTTTAACAGTTTTGTCCCCTGACGCTGACGCAATGGTTTTACCTTCTGGGCTAATAGCCACTCCCTAAACAATAGCGCTATTGTTTGTCAGGGGAGTAATAGTTTCACTACCAATTCGAGTCATATCAATAGAAGCGCAGCTAAAACCAGCCTGTTGCAGTCGATACTTGATGCGTAAGCGCAAGCTAGACTTACCCATCTGTCGGGAGTTGAACACATAACAAAATTCACCCCTAATTAAAGCGTTATAAAGTTCAGCATCAGCTCGACGCTCTACATAACTAGGGGCATCTAATTTTAAACTACCACCGACTTGATATTCGTAGGTATGCCCCGATTCCCGACGGCGTTATCAGCGACCCGGACGACATCTACCCGGCGCTGCGCAACATCTTCACCGTCGACGGCACCTGGTACTGCCCGCCGAAGGACTTCTCGACCCTCGGGCTCATCTACGATCCGGGCGTCCTCGAGGCCGCCGGCGTCGAAGTGCCGACCAACTGGGAAGAGCTGGCCGCGGCGGCCGAGGCCCTGACCACCGACGAGCAGGTCGGTCTCAGCCTCAACCCCGAGTTTGCTCGGGCCGGTGCGTTCCTGTTCCAGGCCGGCTCCGGCATCCTCAACGACGCCGGTGACGAGGTCATCCTCAACAACGGCGGCGGGGCCGAGGCCCTGCAGCTGCTGGCCGACATGTTCACCGCCGGCCACGCCGCCACA
>NZ_JAAHFV010000599.1:0-2129 GCF_010672755.1 Moorena sp. SIO1F2 | reverse complement strand
TGTCGTGGGCTTAATGACAGTACCGACGACGTAAAGCGATGCTAGTACATGAGGCGCGAAAAACCTCATTAAAAACGTATGGATCCTAGCGGATACCAAAAACCAGTAAAGCAAACCTTAGAAAATGAAAGTACCGTGGGGCACACGGGAACTGAGGAAACTCAACGCTTAGGGAGATAAGCCCACTGGCATTAGTTAAATTAGGCTAAAGACTTGGTTTTTAAACGGGTATTCGGCTTAAGTATTGCCTTTTAGGATAGCTAATTTTAAGGCATGTCGAGGAACTAAGAATCCCCGTCCATAAGCGGGCGGGGAGTGTCAAATCTGGCCATATTCTGCGGTAAGCCACCTGATCCGCCTGGGGAGTTATACCAATTCTTAGGGCTGAGACACCTACACATCAATTTCATCTGACCATCTCCCCATCTGGCCATCTGCATCTGTAGTCCTACTTTGAAGAATTGGTATTATTTATGCCCGCCTGCACTAGTCCGACCGCTTCCGGGACGAAGTTTGTTCCTGCCACTAAGATTTAGGACTGCTAGATGATATCATAACGCCTTCTGCTCCAGGTCAGAGAATAACTCCAGCAGTCCTTGAGTATAAGGAAGCAACAGGTACATCTGATCTGACTCTATACGAGCGTTTAGTTCATCCACCAGCAACTGCAACATTTTTTCCGCCAGCTTCCAACTTACGTCTACGCTAGGAAATACCAGTAAACACAACGGCAACAGTTCCTGTTCTATTGATGTCATATTCCCCTCCAAAGCACATAGCCATAGGTAACCCTGGAACATTTCTAAATCTCTGATAGTCGAAGCCTTAATTCCTGGATCGTCCAGCCCTCCCCGACGGCTAAAATGACCAGATTGCAATTCCCCTGTGCGTTGGTAGACAGTCTGAGCAATATCCTGACTAGCAGGTAAGAGTTGCTCCACTAAGGCTAAGGTAGGTGAGTTAAAATCATGCAAAGCCGCTGCATTACAGATTCGTTGCCAGGGGATAGAAACTTGCTCCTCCACAAACTTAAAGTAGGGACTGAGCAAAATTTGTTCTGGCAATGTCAGCCGATTGAGTACTAATTTAGTGCTGAAGTGAAACTGTGTGGTAACAAAACCAATGGCCCGACGGTCTTTTGCTGATATATGTTGCTCCCGGATTTGCCGCAATACAGGTTCGAGAGAGGTGGCTAGCTTTTCTATAGCTGGTAACTCTAGCGCTACCATTGTCCACGGGCTAGAGAAATCTGTGAAGAAATTAATTGTCTCTCCTAGTCGTATTGCTGCCATTAAACTAGGATTCGGCGATTGCTCCTGGTAAATTTCCAGTACCTTTTGGTAAACGGAGCAAACAAATTCAGCAATTCGCTTAGCCTCGGTCAAATTAACCACATTAGGAATATACGAGAACATAGCATCTGTTTTAATTCCCGCACACTCACAGTTAATTTGGATTAAACGGTGTAACTTGGTAACTGTTTGAGTGCGCCCCTTTCTAGAAGCAACGTCTAGCAAATCATAAATCTTTAAAACATCATTATTTTTAGAGATAATTGATAAATCTGGTACATAGCGATTTGACCAAAAATTGACTAAGCGCTCAACCGATGTTTTGTTGAATCTTGAAGTGTTGATCAGCAAAGCTTTTTCCTCGGATTTCTAAAAACTACTATACTTAATTTAAAGTAAAGTAGTTTTAAATTTTGGCGTTAATATAAATAATTTTGATAAGCTTTTAAAAAAAAGCTATAGATCACTCTATATTAATCATAAATAAAAATTATTCGGTGATTTACATTACAATAAATAGGTAATAATTAAGGAATCATTAGTAATGAATACTTGGTAATGGATAATGGGTAATTTGAGTAGGTGCATCCCGTTGTCATACAAATAAAATCGTAAGCACTCAGCCTAATCCTTAAAATAAACCTCGTTCCCCTAGGGTGCGCCGATACGCAATGCGCAAACAGGACAATTTAATAGTTCGAGATTCATGAGAATTCAAAGGTAAGCATATGCTGATAGCTTACGTTTTTGTATTATTTATACACATGATAAACGTGATTCATGATAATTATGTAAATTTTTGTTAAAGTTTAAAAAAAAAAACAACACAATGATCAA
>NZ_JAAHFV010000598.1:0-2139 GCF_010672755.1 Moorena sp. SIO1F2 | reverse complement strand
GTGATGGAAAAACTGTTAAACATGAAATTCAAAAAGAATTAAACCAGATAGATGATATTGGCGGAATACATCTTAATAATTATTTTGAGTCAATACTGGATGGAGAATACCTCAAAAAATATACTCCTAGTTCAGAGTATACCTATTGCGAAATACCGGAGGATTTAAAAAAATTATAACGTTTAGGACTAGTATGAGTTTGGGGATTTGGACGACAAATTATAGGTAAAACCAAAGCTATAGCACTACGCATTAAGATGTTTAACATTTCTAAACTCCGAAACCTAGTCCTAGCTTACTTTTGACTTCTGACTTCTAACTTCTGACTTGCGCGTAGCGCTAGGCTCCAAATGCTTCACCGGAAAAGAGTAAACTAACCAGACCTAGACACTACTCTACTTAATCAACTGATGTGATGAGATATGACTGAATTTGAACCAGCAACTACCAAGTCTGAAAACTATATTGAAAAGCCGGAATATCGAGAAAAGCTTGAAGATTGGTATCGCAGAGAAAAAAGACTTCAAGTCTTAATAATTTTGATATTTTTAGCACTTTTAATCATTTCTAGTTTTGGACAGTTTGCTCTATTAGATTACTCGTTTGGGGAAAGACTTGCTCTGTCAAAGGGTGATAAAATATTTGGAATTGAGACTAAGAATTTACTCAGTTTATTGGTAACAGGTGCTTTACCCATAACCTCCATAGTAGATGGGTCTGGAATTATTAGCAAAAAAATTAAGATACCTTTACCATTAACTAATGGATTATCTATAATTTGGCTGGTGCTCTTAGGAGATATATTTTTGAATTTCCAAGCCGTATTAGTCAGCAACGAATCCGGAGCAGTAGATCAGTTAATACCGGTTATTGCTTTTGTTGTAGCCATAATTTTTTCCACAGCTTCTTTTTGTCTAAGTAGAGGCATAGTAGCCGCTAGCAAAAAATTCATGACCGCCAGAAAAAATCTTCAAATCCTAATGGTATATGGGATTAACCCTACCCCCTTGTATAAGGATACCGAACAACTTAAGTTAAGAGAAGAGACTCAAGCAGCAAGAACAGAGGCTGAACAAGAACGAAAAATAGTTGTAGAAGAAATTAACCAACACAAAGAAGCTTTAGAATTGGTAATAAAACTCGACAAAAATAAACTTCAAGATCCAAAAAAAGAAGCAAAAAAAACTACCAAAAATATCGACAAAGTTAACCAATTAATTAAAAAAAAATTAGAGCGTTTATTTAAAAAGCAAGTAAAAGTAAGGATGAATTACATGGATAAAACGGCAAAATAAAACTATAATAAAAAACGAGTTATTGACGAAAATAAAGTCTTTAAAATAAGCATTAATCTATCAGCATTAAGCGTGGATATGAATCCTAGTATCGTAAGCTGTTAGGCATTTTTAATGCCTAACAGTTTAGCCATTTTTTGATAAACCGCTTGCGACCCATAGATGCGAAGCGCGGCTCCGGTGCGCGGTAGGACGCGAAAGCGAAGGAGGTTGTGTGCTCTGAGGGAACAGGCAAGGGGCAGCCAGAGGTTGGGCAGGTTCTGATACCCTTTCTTGAAAAGGGATGCCACATTCGATTGTCGGGTCATTGGCTCGGGGTAATCGGTAATCCTAGGACCATTACTCATGACCCATTACCAAAAGGGAGGGAAAAAAAGTCTATACTCTGGGATTTGAGCAACCAGACATTCTATATTGAAAGAATTTAGGGAATAATTAAGGGAAATTTGGCGAGAAGGTGCCAGAAGAGGTGAAAGAAAAGGCGATGGAGACCAAACAGGCAATTGTTGATCACACAATTCAATTAACAAGCGGGAGAATGGCACCCTGGTTAAGGTCAAACCTAGACTCGATATGGAATAGGAGATCACTAGACACCGATTGGGATTTAGCTTATCGACCATTACCTTCTACTTAGGGAAAATGACTTGGTATCGACAGATGTGAGTAGCCGCGATGGAGTGTTGTCAGCATTGGGTCAGAGAGTCAATCAGAATCGATACAATCAGCTGCTGTTTTTCCAGAGGAATCTGGCCGGAGTTCCCTATTGTACAGCTGGCAGTTATTGTGTGAGGATGTTAGATCAAATTGGAGTCAAAGGTATTACTCCTCCTCCCGTTGCTAA
>NZ_JAAHFV010000597.1:0-2151 GCF_010672755.1 Moorena sp. SIO1F2 | reverse complement strand
TGAATCAAGCCTTGGGAAATATAGTATTTGACTCAATAGAACCCCTTGAAGACCTTGTTGAGCAACGCTGGCGCTATTTGCTCAATTCCCTGAGAGTTGATCCGCTGCATCAGCTTCTATCATTGGTAGCCTGAGGTAATGGAAGAAGCTGCTTAACTATGGTCAATTAATGTGACTTGATATGAGAGACTTGGTAAAGTAAAAAAAATCAGAATAATTATCGATGTCAGGAGTACCGAAAATAGACATTGCTGAATCAGTACAAGAACTAAAATCTCTAATGAAGCAGCAGAAAACGAGATTGGGATATGGGGTGCGACTAGTTCTAACTAGGAGCCTGTAGAGTATACAGGGTAAACGCATAGAAATTTGTATCAAAATTTACAGTTAAAAACTAAACAATAATATCAAAAATCTATAATTACCCTGTTGATTCTCAATAAGCACAATTCATTCTCAATTCTTGGCCGTGTTATCCTTGGTCGATTTGAGAGTACTCTACATTCGGGTTTTGTACGCAAATCAGACTTTGATTATTGTTCAAAGTCAGCGTAAAATTTGTTGACTTTGAACAAAAAAAAACTGCTTTAGGATGGGATTTATTCGAATTTAAAAAAAATTGACTTAATGAGAGTTTTGTCTGTTACCATTTAGACCAAATTAGATGCGTTTACCCTGGTATAAAATACAGGGGTATGAGTTAGGTAAAGAACGTCAATAAAAGAATAATGAAGATGAGAGAATCGAAAGAATTAGGGGCTTACATTCTTGGGCCAGATCAAGAAGTTGAGTCACAAAATATCTTAAGTGATTACTACAGTATCCAACCTCAACCAGGTGACACAAAGCAACGTGTAAAATTTGGTACAGCTGGGCATCGAGGTACATCGACCTTGGGAAGTTTTAATGAAGCTCATATTCTTGCGATCGCTCAGGCGATCGCGGAATTTCGTCAACAACAGGGAATTTGTGGTCCAATGTTTGTAGGAATGGATACTCATGGCCTGTCATCACCCGCCCAAAGAACTGTCTTAGAAGTTTTCTCTGCCCATGAAATAGATATTTACATTGCTCCCTTGACGGGGGATGCTCGCTATACGCCAACACCAGTTATTTCCTATGCAATTCTTCACTATAATAGGGGGAAGATAAGACATTTGGCTGATGGCCTGATTATCACCCCGTCTCATAATCCTCCTTGCGACGGCGGTATAAAGTACAACTCGCCCTCAGGTGGGCCAGCGCAGCCCATAGCAACTCAATGGATTGAGGCGCGTGCTAATCAACTCTTAGGGAATGGTAATCGAGAGGTCAAGCGGTGGACCTATGAAAAAGCTCTAAAGGCTCCTACCACTCATATTTACGATTATATTTCTGGTTATGTTAGAGATTTATGCACAGTTGTAGACTTAAAAGCTCTTTCCACCTCAGATATTCATATTGGTGTTGATCCGTTAGGTGGTTCGAGTGTTTGTTACTGGGATGCAATTGCTGAGCATTATCAACTCAAGCTAGATATCCTTGAGCGAACCATTGATCCAAGTTTTTATTTTCTGGCACCTGATTGGGATGGCAAGCGCCGCATGGATTGCTCTTCTCCTGAGGTCATGGCTAACTTAGTGAAAGTAAGAGATAAGTATGATATAGCTTTTGGCAATGATGCAGATAGCGATCGCTTTGGTGTGGTCACACCTAATGCTGGTTTAATCCCTCCCAACCACTTTCTTGCTGTAGCAATTGGTTATCTGGCTCAATCGCGATCTGATTGGTCTGCCAGCGGTGTTATCGGTAAATCTATTGTGACCAGTGATATGCTCAATCGGGTTGCTCGTTCGATTGGCTACTCACTCTATGAAGCTCCCATTGGATTCAGATGGTTTGTTCCAGGACTGCAAGAAGGTAGTCTAAATTTTGCTGGTGAGGAAAGTGCTGGAGCATCTTTTCAGCGTAAAGACGGTTCTGTATGGACAACAGATAAAGATGGGATTGTCATGAACTTGTTGGCAGCAGAAATTTTTGCGAAAAGTGGAAAGGATCTCAGCAGGCACTATTGCTTAGGAGGCGCTGGGCTTTAAGAACGGACTGCCCTGCCGCTCTGTTTTTTTGGTCTTTTGTTTAATAATGTTTGACCAACTTTCCAGCATTTTAGGC
>NZ_JAAHFV010000596.1:0-2177 GCF_010672755.1 Moorena sp. SIO1F2 | reverse complement strand
GAGAAGTGCGGCTTGTTCTAGGTAGGAGCCTCCCTCGTGCGGGAGGGGTATGACCTAGGTAACTCGCGGGGATAAAACCCCAAAAGTTATAACTGTCCTTCGGATGGTGGTGAAAATCCACCCCTTTAAGAGATAAGTGACTCCCTATCTTGGCCACACCGAGCAGGCGACATCCTAGCAGAGTGAAGCTGGCACCAGGGCGGAATCAGAGGCGAATCAGATGCGTCGCACTGCCGCTAACGGGGAGGTGACACGGGTAACAGATAGCGAAAGTCCTGAAAAAGTGTCTAAAGTATAAGCCGCAATCTGACTAGTACATGCGAGACTTGATTCCCGATTATTCTCACAACGTTGTTTCTCGGATAGTTGTAATCTCTGAGAAGGGAATAGGCAAAGTGGACTGCCCTAAATCACCAAAACAATCTGAGGGATGGAACAAGTAAAAACGGCAGCAACAATGAGTCTGGAGACCGGTCGAATCTACAGTAAGTTATGTCAAACTTAATCCTCACTGCCGGGTAGGATGCAGCCGAATAACTGGCTGCGGGTATTCAGAGTATACAAGCTCGTTTGAGAGCACAGTTAGACACATGGTAAAACATAGTGAACTTTGGAAAAGACAACAGTGGAAGAAACTCCGCCAGAATCTTTTCCGCCTACAAAAGCGTGTATATAAAGCGGTTCGAGCTGGTGACTTGAAGAAAGCTAGGTCATTACAAAAACTCATACTGAAATCCCGCTCAGCACAGCTTTTGGCAGTCCGACAAGTGACACAGCTAAATAAGGGCAAGAAGACGGCTGGAGTTGACGGAAAGTCAAGCCTCAACTACAGAGAACGCATGGAATTGGTTGAAGCATTGAACCACTATGGTCATGACTGGCACCATAGCGGACTACGCGAAGTCCCCATCAAGAAAAAGAATGGTAAGACTAGGATGCTAAAGATACCTACCATAGCCGACCGAGCATGGCAATGTCTGGTGAAGCTAGCCCTTGAACCAGCCCATGAGGCAACGTTCAGCGGGGATAGTTACGGGTTCAGAACGGGCAGGTGCGCCCAAGATGTTCAAAAACGACTTCAATTACATTTGAAATCAGACGCCAATGGCATCAACAAACGAATCATAGAACTAGACATCAAAAAGTGCTTCGACCGAATCAGCCACAACTCTATTATGGAAAGGCTTATAGCACCAGCAAAAATCAAAACGGGAATATACCGATGCCTAAAAGCAGGAGTATCCGTTCAGTTTCCAGACCAGGGTACCCCTCAAGGGGGGGTGGTAAGTCCTTTACTAGCAAATGTGGCTCTTAACGGAATAGAAGATATTCACACTAGTTTGCGATACGCAGATGATATGGTGTTCATCCTCAAGCCTAAAGATGATGCTGCCAAAATCCTCGAAAAGGTCAAGGCATTCTTGGCAGAAAGAGGTATGGAAATCAGTACAGAAAAGACCAAGCTGACCAAAACGACAGACGGATTTGACTTCCTGGGGTGGAGATTCCGCGTCAGAAAAGACGGAAAGTTCTCGTGCATTCCCTCAGAGGAAAATCACAGAGCAATCCGCAAGAAGATTAAAGCCGTAGTCAACTGCTCGAATTATGGTGCTGAAGTAAAAGCTAAGAAACTAGCCCCCATCGTTCGCGGATGGCGCAACTACCACAAAAGCTGCAATATGAGCAGTTCTAGGGATTCCTTATGGTTCATGTGCAACACTGCCCACCGAAAGTTCCGAAAGGAAAAGAAAGTAAGTCGGTATAGAGCCAACGAACTATGTCAAAAGGCATTTCCAAAGGTAGGTTACAAACAGAACCAACACGTGAACGTACGGGGGACTAAGTCACCCTACGACGGTGACTTAGTCTATTGGAGTCGAAGAAACTCTAACCTTTACTCCAATGCTACATCCGATGCATTGAAAGAGCAAAACCATTCCTGTGGACACTGTGGATTGAAGTTCTTAGAAGACGAATCTGTACACCTTCATCACATAGATGGAAACCACGACAATTGGTCAAAAAAGAACTTACTAGCAGTTCATCAGAGCTGCCACCAACAGATACATTGGAGCACTCCGAAAGGAAAGGATATCTAGGAGCTGCATGAGGGGAAACTTTCACGTGCAGTTCTGAAGCGGAGGTGCCCCGGATAATACCGGGCATCGACCGTAACC
>NZ_JAAHFV010000595.1:0-2212 GCF_010672755.1 Moorena sp. SIO1F2 | reverse complement strand
AAGCCTATTCCAGCCAGTGTCCCCTAGTGTAGCTTTGGGGCACTTACCCTCTGTCACCTTGTCCGCTGATCAAGCCCGTCGCTGGTGTTTAGGACAGCGTATCTCTGGGGATGATACTCTAGTTAAAGTCTCTACCCTTGAAACCTCCACAAGTCCTGTGCAAGTGTACCACGAAGATGGCAGTTTTTTGGGTATTGGTAAAGTTATTTCCTCAACCTCTGGGGTATTGCTGGCTCCTCAAATGGTTTTTGTTTGATGCTATAGCAGAGGGAATAGGGAACAGCGGATCTGGGAACAGGGAGTAGGGAGTAGGGAGTAGGGAGCAGGGAGCAGGCCAAAAATCCGTGTGTGTACTCCATTAATATGAAAACCGCTGTAATTAATTGAATCTAACAGGACTTACCTAACCTGATTTTGACATAACCAACTATCCTAAAATTGACGAGCTTCGAGTCAGGAATAATGAGTTATAATTTAGATTGTAATAAACAAAAATTAAAGTGTATTTGAAGCAAACAAATAACTAAAAATAATTCACTTTATTATTTAAGATCCGAATTTAACCGTTAAATATTCCCTATTATAAAGTAGTGTTGTACTGGGGCAATATCTAATAGCAATTTTATAATTTCCTGACAGATTCCCTCTCCCCACACTTCCCACACTTCCCACACTTTCTCTACTCCCTACTCCCTACTCCCTACTCCCTCTATTCCCGACTCCCGATTCCCGACTCCCGATTCCCGATTCCCGATTCCCTACTCCCTACTCCCTACTCCCTACTCCCTTCAAATAAAAATGGCAAAAAGTAAATCGGGCACTGTTCAAGACCTAGTCACGGTTCAGGAAGCTGCTGAAATCTTGGGTGTCTCCTCCGATACCATACGCCGGTGGGAAAAGAAAAAGCTGCTGAGGGCAAAGCGGTCTGAACAAAACTACCGTTTTTTTGACATTGAAGAATTAAAACGAATTCAACGGAAGTATCAAGGGCTAGCTACTGGGGTTGAGTTTCGTGTTCTCAAGAGCAAATCCACTAGCTTCAGAGTAATTGAGTTATTTGCTGGGTGTGGAGGCATGGCACTGGGTTTTGAGAATGCTGGCTTAACCACCAAGCTGTTGGTGGAGATTGATAAAGACTGCGTAAACACTCTGAAGCTGAATAGACCTTCCTGGAAAATCATACTTGAGGATATAGCCAATGTTGATTTTACCAAATACAAGGACAACGTAGAGATTGTGGCTGGTGGGGTGCCCTGCCAAGCTTTCAGCTATGCCGGTCTGGGTAAAGGTTTTGACGATACTAGAGGGACGCTCTTTTTTGAGTTTGCACGGTGTGTAAAAGAAGTACAGCCGAAAATAGCACTGGTTGAAAACGTTAGGGGTCTGATCCACCATGACCAAGGCAGAACCTTATCCACCATGCTGCGAACCTTAGAGGATTTAGGCTACAACCCTACCTATAACTTGCTCAGAGCGCAGTTTCTAGATGTCGCCCAAAAGCGGGAGAGGATAATTATCATTGCGGTTAGAAGAGACTTAGACCTAAAAGCAATATTTCCTAAGGAGAAGGACTACACTATTTCCCTGAGGGAGGTGCTCAAAGATTGCCCGAAATCTATAGGAGCAAAATACCCTCCCCGCAAGAGAGAAATTATGGAATTAATACCACCAGGAGGTTATTGGCGGAACTTACCCCTAGCGCTTCAAAAAGAGTATATGAAAAAGAGTTTCTATCTCGGTGGCGGCAAAACCGGTATGGCTAGGCGGCTTTCTTGGGAAGAACCTTCTCTTACTCTCACCTGTAACCCAGCTCAAAAACAGACCGAGCGGTGTCATCCTGAAGAAACACGACCGTTGACAGTTAGGGAATATGCACGTATTCAGAGCTTCCCTGATGATTGGGAATTTACCGGTTCTCTATCATCACAGTACAGACAAATCGGTAATGCCGTCCCTGTCAATTTAGCTTACCACATTGGACGATGTCTGATTGCGATGTTGCAAGGGGAATTCGACCCAGAAACGATGCAGACGTGTTGAACTTTGGCTTCTGCCCTTACTAACCCCAATTTTTTTGATAATTAGTCAACCAAATATGATATTAATAATACTAGAGATATGACTACAGTATGACTGTACAAACCCAAAAACTATCACCGTTGAGACTAATACTAATAGTATTGATCTCTTTAGTATTAGTCGCTATTGTTGA
>NZ_JAAHFV010000594.1:0-2217 GCF_010672755.1 Moorena sp. SIO1F2 | reverse complement strand
TTATTTTATTCAGATAAATTTGTGAGTTAGGGAGCATGTCACTTATGCAGAACATTTGTACTAAATCTGGGTAATGGGTAATAGGTAATGGGTAATAGGTAATGGGTAATAGGTAATGGGTAATAGGTAATGGGTAATAGGTAATAGGGGGAGCATGTCATTATGCAGAAGACATCTCCATAAAATCGGTTTTGACCCAGGCATTACAAGGGTTTGAGGTTAATTTTTGGAGATGTCTAGAATATTTGTACATTATCTATAGCCCCCTCATGGGTTTAAGCTTGCTCTAATGGTACATAGTACAAATGTTCTGCAACGCAAGACCTGCTCCCTGTGAGTTAGAGCAACCTCGGTTAATCGCGTCGTTTATCCTAAGACTATCAAAGAATTAAGCTAGGGTACTTGAGCCGAGTTATGGATCATTTGATGGTGTTATGTTAAAATTAAGCATAATTTATATTTCAGCAATGGAAAACTTAAAGACAACTTAACTAGGAGTCCTGTTTCTAGTTTAAAGTGTCACGATTTGAAAAATCTAATCTCTGCTAATGCCACTAACTTTGAGAAGGTCAGTAAGTGTAGGACAGTAAGTCTGTAAACCAAAGGTGGTTGGATTCACGGGGTTTTGATAAATAAAATGTCTGTAATTCAAGGAAAACCGACTCCAAGGATCCATCTGAATCCGGAACAGCACAATAAAGATATTGGCAAGCCAGATAAACAATGGTAGGCGAAAATAAATTTGAATACCAAGATACCTACAAACTTCTTCTACGGCTTGGTTGACACTCAACGGCTGACAACCCAAAACCAATCTACCGCTAGACATCCACTCTGCTTCTGCACTCAATCCTTGATAGGGAGGATGATCAATCAGGTATCGCACCACCTGAGCAATATCTTGGGCGTGGATGAAGTGGAAACTGCCATCAGCTCTAAACCAACGAATCAAGTTAATCCATTTGACAATATCTGGGAGTCCCGATGACAGATGGGAGTAGGGTTTAGTTTCGTCTCCACCCAGTACCAAGGTAGGAAAGACGGTAGTAATCTTAGGAGCGATCGCTAATTGGGATAAGCGCTTCAGACAAGTGTATTTTGAATAGATATATTCTGTTCCAAGTTCACCAGCTTCTTTGAGTAATTGGTTATTCCTATCCAATACGCTAGCAGTAGAGAAATAAATTACTTGCTCACAAACAGTAGGGTCAAGCAAGTTGATTAACTCGATAGTTTTGACAACGTTAATATCAAATGTTTCGTGTTGACCTCCCCAAGCGGTTGCGGCCAGAATTGCCGCATTCATTGTCTTGAGCAAGTCACCAAAGTCTTCAATCTGCCGCAGATCACCTTTTAGGATGGTAATGCCAGCACGCCCCTTGTCGCCAAACTTCAAGTCGTCAAACTTTAATTTGTCAGGGTTTCTGACTAACAAATACAACTCATGGTCAGTGTCGAGACTTAACGCTTCAGTGATGTAGTGACCAATGCAGCCACTAGCACCAGTGATAAAAATCCGCTTAGAGGTCATGGGATTTTGGATTTTCAATTCAATTATGTACTCCCGATCCTGACCTAACACAAACAAACAACTAGGTCAACTACTTCTAGGGGTACAAGAAGGTTTTGATCGAGTGAAGAACACTTCCTTTATTGTTGTGGTGATGCATCTTGAAGGATTCTATCCTTAGTCGTCTAATCAAGTATCTGCACTCTCAAGATAGTTGTATAAGGTTGTTAATCTCATCCCCTTGAAGGGGATGAGACTGAAGCGAGGATTCCATTTAGTGGAGGGGCTACGTGGACAAGTAAACGTCTGCACCTTGAAAGCCCGGTCCAACTCTGACCGAAGGATACCCTAGGGGGGACTAGCGATCCCCAAACCTATGACTGCTAGAGGCAGAAAATGGGACAGAATCTGGTTATCGATTCTCTACTGTTCTATAAAACGTGAACATCGCGGACAAAAACGTCACAACGACGCCTGTTTACTTCCTGTTTCAACTAGGACTGTCGGCAGCACCCTATCCACAGGCTTCAAATCGGCTGGAACCCAACCTAATATTGAATTTGAGGTGACTACTTTGTTGCTCTACTCCGTTATTTTCGGGAGATTTAAAACTGATGGCTTTACTCAGTTACCTTTTCACAGGCTACCCACTCTTGTAGAAGATTATCTGGATGTCAAGCCTAATACTGTTATTGCTTGGTTATTGA
>NZ_JAAHFV010000593.1:0-2220 GCF_010672755.1 Moorena sp. SIO1F2 | reverse complement strand
CAGAAGCATCACTGATATGAACAATAAAAGTGTTCCGGCAGCAGTATCCATCATCTCAGGGGAGAAGCGCTTAGCCAGCCAATGACCAATCAGTACACCTAGCAAACTAGTAGATATCAGTGCTGCGGCAGCACCAACAAACACAATCCATGGAGACTGGGATTCGGCAGTGATAAGTAGTGTTGCCAATTGGGTCTTGTCGCCCATCTCGGCTAGAAAGATAGTTAGGAAAGTTGAACTAAAGATTCCCCATACAGCCATCTGGTTTGCTTTTACTGGCTGACTCTGGTCAGATTGAGTCACTGGAAAACTGCTCAAGATATAGTTACTCTATACAATTTACCAAAATTTGCATAACTTTACATAAATTCTGAGGCTGTGATCACTCTCCAAATGTAAATTCTTAAAACAAGTTGAGATTTTTCTCCCCGAAAATTCTTATGATTGCTTTGATTGCTGATCAATTCATCAATATGGGAGAAACTACATTGATTAACTCAATTTTGTTAGCTGCTGTGGAAACCTCTGTTCCGGTGACCCCAGAGTGGAGTCCCACAGTGGGGATAGTAATGATTTTGTGTAATCTGTTTGCGATTACTGTTGGTCGCTTTGCCATCAAAAACCCCGGTCAAGGCCCAGCTTTACCCGGTGCCTCTGGACTGTTTGCCAATTTTGGCATCCCTGAACTGTTGGCAACTACTAGCCTGGGTCACATCCTAGGCGCTGGTGTCATCTTAGGTCTAGCCACTAGTGGTGTTTTGTAAGGTCTGAAAAAGAACTTGGCTCCAGGGGAAGAGAGGGGAGAGGGGGCAGTGGCAGAAGCCCTAATTAGTCGAAAATCATTTTTGACTTTTGATATCGTATTTGCTTCCCCTTCCCGATTCCCCTAGCAATTCTGGTTGAACTCGCTGCAAAAATAACACGACTGCCGCTGAAAACGACCCCTCGATCACCATCAGGGGGATATGGGCAACCATTAGCCCGTAAATTGCTGTCCGTTCTGTTGCCACATTAATAGTAGCAGGAATATTGGTAATGACTAGGACGAAGAATATTAGCGTCGCCACTCCCAAGCCAGCAGCACCTGCCAAGAAGCTGAAGATAGCAGTAACAATTCGATTGCCTTTACCAAACACCCGCCGCAATTGGAACAGGTGATACGCCAAGATTGCTGATATTCCCATCATCGCTGCATTTATCCCGAGGGTGGAGAGTCCACCATGCTGGAACATAACTGCTTGAAAGAACAAACCAATCAGAATGGCAGGAATGGCATAATAACCTAAAATTGCCCCTAACAAGCCATTAAGAACGAAATGGACACTCGCTGGTGGGATGGGGAGGTGGATTGAGGATGCCACAAAAAAGGCAGCGGTCAGTAAGGACGCTCTGGGAATTGCCTCCTGGGGGTTTTGATGTTGATCAATTCGACGTAGGGCATACCAAGTGAGTCCACCAGTAGCTGCATAACCAGCAAGACAGACAGAAGCAGGGAGAATACCATCAGGAATGTGCATTAGTTTTCCTCCCTAAGAAAAAGAGTGCTGTACCCACAAATCCCCAGACACCAGCAGCTGCCATGAGCATTCTCTGAACAGGGGTGTAAGTAGGACTGGTTGATGAGCTCATTAGGTAGTTACCCGCTGCTGATGACTGACCCGCTACAGCAGAATTCTCTTCACCAAGAGTAAGAGTAATCATGCCACCGTGACCAGCTTGGCGCACCTGAATTGTCCAATTTCCCTGCTGAGCGTAATCGGGAGCAAAGATAAACCTGCCGTTGGTGTCACTAGTCCCTGTCTGCCAAGGAGTGGTAGGATTATTGGGAGCATAAATGGTTACTTGGGCATTAGACATCGGTTTACCAGTGTCGTATTTAGCATTAATCTCAATGGCCTGGATAGTTTTAGATTCAAGCTTAGTGCCGTGAGCCTCAGCATTAACTGACCAACTCAAGACAGAAACCAGGCTCAGTAGCATCAAACCTTTCCACTTCATCCTTAATTCTTGACTGTTGAGTGTTGACTGGATTTAATTGACATATTTTTCACTTTCCGGAAAAGTCGTCAATCTCTGTGACCCTCTCCCACTCTCCTCACAGGGGTAGGTTTTTTACATTTGGGTCGGGAGTCGGGAATCGGAACCCACCCCTAACCCCTCCCAGGAGGGGAACGGGAATCGGAACCCACCCCTAACCCCTCCCAGGAGGGGAACGGGAAT
>NZ_JAAHFV010000592.1:0-2227 GCF_010672755.1 Moorena sp. SIO1F2 | reverse complement strand
TATTTGCCCAGGAAGAAGGGTTGGATGGTTACTTTGTGCTGAGGTCTTTCCCTGTCATGACTGTCCTTCTCAGTTTTCGGGGAACCCATTAAGAAGTTTCCTGCTGGAATATACACCATATCTAGGTCTACTCCATTTCCCAGATCTTCAGTGGAATAACTTGCTTGCTGGGATTCTCGCTTGATTATTCTTCCTCTACGGTTAACTGTTACTACTTCAAAGGAAAACTGCTTTAAACCTATTGGCGTTTCCGATTTTGAAGATTTATCTGAAGCAGATGGCGTTTCCGATGTTGGAGGTTTATCTGGATCAGATTTTCGATTGACGTTTTGTTTGTGAGATTCTAAATCAGAAACGTTCTTAGCATTTCTCTCTAACCATTGCTTTAGTTGCTGAGCCTCTGACGTGGTAATCTTTCCATTTACTAATAAATGATCGACAAATTTGACAATCCTTTTTTCATCATCAGTTGGTTGATGTATATCATCCAACTTTTTGAGAATATCATAAAAAGTGCCAGGAATTTTCTCTCTCAAATTGGGACAACAATCTCTGTAAGCCTGTTGCATTTGTTTGATAACGGTTTTTTCTAAAGGCCCCAATATATTGACTAAACTAGTCGTAATTTTAAAATTTTCCTGGATTGCGTTTAAATGAACATTATTTGGATTGTTTTCAAGTGCTCCATGAATTAATTCTTCTAACTGATTGTAACCCTGACAATGCTCTATTAATTTGTGAACGGTTTCCTTTAAATTCCCACCGCTAGCAATCTCGTTCAGATTTATATTTAATTCATAAAGCACCATCATTTCTAATTTAGTTTTATTAGGGAAAGCATTACACAGTGCTTCGTTTATTTTTTTGAGGAGATAACCAGGGGTATGTCCAGCATTCATTGACGGTTAGTTCAAGACCTGTGAAAAATAGAATTTGATACTCTGCTCTAATTCAGTATCTACACTCTGATTATACTGAATTCCGTAAATTTTCCTTTATTTGCTGGTATTTCCCACCTGGTGGTGGCTTAGGGATTAGGGAAGTCAGAAGTCAGAAGTCAGAAGTCAGAAGTCAGAAGCGCGTTGCTGAATCTTTTTTTGAATAGAAGTAGAGTGGGCATCCTGCCCGCGTGAAAATCCATTGAAACTGGCAAGATGCCAGTTCTACGCCTGATGCCAGTTCTACGCCTGATGCCAGTTCCACGCCTGATGCCAGTTCCACGCCTGATGCCCATTCCACACAACCTAGAGTCGGCATCCTGCCCGCGCGAAAATCCATTGAAACTGGCAAGATGCCAGTTCTACGCAAGATGCCAGTTCTACGCAAGATGCCAGTTCTACGCCTGATGCCAGTTCCACGCCTGATGCTAATTCCACAGCCAGATGCCCATTCTACAGAACTCTTAAAATCATTCCATTATTAAGCAACGCCCCTGATAGTTATGAAAAACGCTGTTCGCGTAGCGTGCGCGTAGCGCATTAGCTGATAGCTGATAACTAAATAGCTGATAGCTTAACTACTAACCCCATACTAACACAGCATACACTCCATAGATAAAATAAACAGTAAGTACAATCGCAATAATAATCCGAGCCTTTCTCGAACTGTGGCGTCTCCACAATACAAAGCATCCCACTATCACAGCCAAGATTTCTAGGGGACCAAAAATATGACCATAATGACGAGAATCCCAATAAGAAACAGGACTTTCAAAGCGCCAATTTGACAATGGAAAAAAGTGACGGTGGGCATCGTCAGCATGAACAGGAAAATCTCCCAATCCATGAAGAGCCATGCTAGCAAACATAGCAATCAGAAACGTTTGACCAAAATAGTAGGCTAACAACCCACCTAATAGGATTAGTGGAAAAGAATTGAAAATATCGAAAAATAATTGCCAGCTTGGGTTATAATAAGATTCAGACCAGATTACGTTTTCAGGAATTCCTCTGAGGAGTTTCTCATATCCGTAAAAAATTACCATTGGCAAATCCGGTAAGATCGCACCGAACACAATTGGTAAATTATTTTCCGGCTTTCTTTTTTTTCCTAAAATCAGGAGATTGACAATGGCGTGAGCGGGAGTATTCACAAATTAGGCTGATACAGAAGAAGCAGAAATGGTTTCCATTGATCCTCAAGGCATGAATATAATCACAAAAGTCAAGGGGGAGTCTTCCACTGTGCGCATCAGGTTTGATCATGAACTTAAAGATTCTGAAGATGC
>NZ_JAAHFV010000591.1:0-2232 GCF_010672755.1 Moorena sp. SIO1F2 | reverse complement strand
AGCCTGCTGCAACTGGCTATCAATTTCAGCCATCTGTTTATTGTTATCAACAATGCGTTGATTTAATTGACTGATAATGCTAGCTATTTGGGTGTTTATGCTATCAATCCTTTCTTTATTTTGGGCCTTTGATCAATAACTGATGTCTAGGTTAACTATTCAGGAGTTTTGGGAAAAGTAAGTCCGAAGCCTCAACCTGATCAAGTAAGCGTGCAGATACATGGACTTCCCAAGTTAAGGATTTCGCTCACTGCCGAAATCCTTAACAAACCCTTGACATTATTACTGCAAATAGATATAGACATATAGTAGTAACAGGATATAATACCAAATCCGGTTAATATTCTAATTTAGATAAATTAATCAGGAAAAAGACGAAAATTAGAGGAATCCAATGAGCAAAGACCTCGAAAATATCAAAATGATTGAGTTTCAGCAGCCCATTAACTGCTGCAACGTCACTGCGATCGCTTATGCATTGACAGCACTAGAATGTCCAACGACTATTGACGATATATTCTACGTAACCAGACTGCCGATTGCCTCGGTTCTAGATGACGGGATGACCCTTGCTGAGACCTATGACACCTTAACCAAGTACGTCGAGGGTGCTAAATTACCGTTCTCTGTAATCATGGAGCATTTCGACAAACCGAGCATGACACTTGATGTCTTTATCAAGGAAGTTGAAAGGGCAGTCTCGGATAACAAGGATATCCACATCCTAAACTTCAGTGTTAGCATCGCCCACGATAATGTCAATTTAGGGGGGGGTCACTTCTCCTTGGTGGCAGACTACGACTCAACTACCAAAGAACTGACTGTCGCCGACACCAATCCCAAGAAGTACACACGCTTTTGGAAATGTCCTATAGAGCAAATGTATAAGGCTTGCGTAGACAAGGATAGTTCCTCGTCACGCTCCCGTGGCATGATTGTAGTCCGGAAGCTTGAGGGCACAGAGCAGTAATTGACATAGTCCAAGACTAACGCTATGGGTTATAGTCTTGGATTCTTGGTAGCAGCTGGCATCGGTGCAATCTTTGATGCATAAGCAATATCAATCTTTTGTTACTCTCCGAAGTAACCAAGTAACAAAAAAGCCAGATTATCCATCAATAAAATAAGGTTGAAATTGATTCATAACATGAATTAAATCGTGCAACCCAAGCCATAACTAAAGATTATTAAAAACAGTTTGGCATCCACTTTCATAATTCCATTGTTGATGGATAGAGAAATCAACACCAGTATTTTTGATATCATAATAAATTGGGTGAGATTGGTTTAAGGAAAAAAACAACGACTGAATTATAAAGGGATTCTTTAAAATAGAACCTAGATAACCGCCATAATTCTTGCTTCAAAAGCTGCCCTCTCAACAGGGTTAATAAAGATTGCTCCAACTATTGTAAGAATCTATTCCACGAATGAATATGAGTAAAACCCTTACCCCTCCTAAATCCCAATTTAACTGGCAACCAGACCTTACTGCACCAATCCCAGTCAATGATACTCCTGGTGTAAGTGAATTTATCCAAGAAACCCTTGCCCTAACCAAACGCCTGTTTATTCAGCTGCAACGGCGTCCTTCTACCTTAATGGCTGGTATTATCCAGCCCCTAATGTGGCTAATCCTATTTGGGGCATTATTCCAAAACGCTCCTCAAGGGATTTTTGGCGAGAGTTTGAGCTATGGCAAATTCCTAGGTGCAGGGGTGATTGTGTTTACCGCCTTTGCCGGAGCACTCAATGCTGGCTTACCGATCATGTTTGACCGGGAATTTGGTTTCCTCAACCGCTTACTCGTAGCTCCGTTAGTATCTCGCTTCTCTATTGTTGCAGCCTCAGCCATATATATAATCGCTCTGAGTTTGCTGCAAACTGTGGCAATTGTCACCGCTAGTTCCTTTTTAGGAGCTGGTTTACCGAACTTAGCTGGTCTGGCGATGATTGGCTTGATTGTGTTCTTGCTGGTGGTGGGAGTCACAGCTCTCAGTCTCGGACTAGCATTTGCTCTACCCGGTCACATTGAACTAATTGCAGTCATTTTTGTTACCAACTTACCCCTACTGTTTGCCAGCACAGCCCTTGCTCCTCTCTCCTTCATGCCCAAATGGTTACAGGTAGTAGCCAGTCTCAACCCCCTCAGCTATGCCATTGAACCAATTCGCTATCTCTATCTTCACAATGACTGGTCTGTTGGTAGTATTGTGATGCAGGCTCCCTGGA
>NZ_JAAHFV010000590.1:0-2241 GCF_010672755.1 Moorena sp. SIO1F2 | reverse complement strand
ATGATAACGGTTGGTCTTTTTTTTAGAGTAGTCTGGTCAGTAAAGGGAAAAGGGACGAGAAGAATATCCCCAAAATTATAGGTTGTCATACTCGGCATCTTCAGGATTATCCCAAATTTTAGCAAAGACAGATTCAGAAAGTTTAGTAGATAAAACAGTTAATTCTCGCTCTGTATTCTCTTGACTAAGGGCATCAATCAAATTTTCTACTTGTTGAATTTGTTCAAGGGAGAGTTTTTTAAGCTTTTCTATGAGTCGATTTTCTAGAGTGCTATTTGCTGTCATGATTAATTACGTTTTTTTGATTATATCTTTTTACTTAGAATAACGCGATCGCATGGCTCAATATATGTTATCCGCAACCGTTGGATAAACGATCGCACTCACAACCTCAATTCCATCGTAGGTTGGGTATAGGAACGGAAACCCAACAAAATCAGACTGCCACACCAATTAAATTGTAGGTTCTTTATTGTAAGAGCAGATACCCGGCTCTTGGGTCGAAGACGTTGTGTTGAGGGGAATTATGTTGGGTAACATTCAACAACCCAACCCGACCGAGGGTACGCACTACGAGGCGTACGCACTACAACCCAACCTACAAAAGCGATCATATCACTACAAGAGTGTACGCTCTTGTAGTGATATGATCGCGCTTATGTTAATCGAACTTATTGCTTCTGATCAGGTTCTAGAACAAGCCTATCTGTGGATGTGTGAAAAACGTGCCCATCATCATTTTAATTCCGATGTGTGGCAGGTTAGACGGTGGTGGGATGAGAAAAAACCCCTCCTACAGCAGCAACTACGGGCCGGAACCTATCAGTTTCGGGAATTACGCCGGGTTTGGGGTCCAGACCAGTTGGTTGACTATTGGTCGTCAATGGATGCTTTGGTGCTGAAGGCCATCGCCATGGTATTGACCAACCACCTCCAACCCCATCTCTCGGATCGGGTGTTTCATTTGGCGGGAAGTGGGGGGATGAAGGGCGCGGTGCGGGAGGTGGCAGCGAATTTGTCGGATCATCAGTTTGTGTTTCGGACGGATGTGAAAAGCTATTATGCCAGTATTGATCATGAAATTTTAATGGAGATTGTGAAACGTAATGTGGATGATGAGAAGGTTTTGGCCTTGCTTTGGGGCTATTTGCGGCGGTATGTATCGGATGGGGGCAAATTTATGGATATTACCGCATCTCCTTGGGTTGTCCCCTCTCGCCGTTGATGGGGGCGCTGTACCTCAAGCCGTTGGATGATAGGATGGCTACCCTCCTGGGAGGGGCAGGGGGTGGGTTAGGCTGCTTTTATGCCAGTTTTATGGATGATTGGGTTGTCCTGGCCCCGACGCGGTGGAAGCTGCGGAAGGCGATTAAGGCGGTGAATGAGGTGATGGCCGAGTTGCGGGTACAGAAGCACCCGGATAAGACCTTTATCGGACGGATAGCCAAGGGGTTTGATTTCCTGGGTTATTGGTTTACACCGACGGGATTGGGGGTGGCAAGTAAAACGGTGTCACGGATGCTGGATAAGGTGTCTCGGCTTTATGAGCAAAATGCGGATGATGAACGCATTGAGACTTACCTTAAACGCTGGTGGCGGTGGGTGAGGTCTGGGGTTGATGGGATTTTGTGTGTGGGCGTACCCTTGGTTGGGGTTTGGTTGGTGCTAACGGCAGTTGCTAAGGCACCCTACAAGAGCGGCGATCGCTCTTAACCAAATATGTCCGCTCCGCACACAAATCATCCACACACGTCCGAATTAAGATTGGTGGGTATTCGACTGCGTAACCCACCTACACATTATGGCTTGCTCGGCTGGTGGGTTCCCTTCTCTGTTCCTGTTCACCAATTCTGTTGCTGTTGCGAGTTCACATCTCTGCGGACAATGGCTGCGGTGGAAACCGTTTCAATGGTGGGATTAAAATAATAAATCTGATCGGGCTTGCTTTGAGTCTGGGCTGCTTGTTCCCAACGGTAGAGGGCAATGCTTTCATATACAGTAGCAACATCTGCCTCATTGGGGCCACGAGCTATAAACTCTTGCAATAGAGTGTCCGTTGAGCGTGGCGGTTGATAGACAGACCGCTTGACTAAACCGAACAGAGATTGAATTTCCGAGCTATTAAAATTAGTTGGGGATAAGGTTGCGCCCCCAGAATTACTCTGTGTCCCTATACTTAAGGTCAGTTGTCCGCTATTGGAACGATTAGGATCGGTAGTCACAAAGTCAAAACTACCCCAA